>JANOVD010000044.1:0-3371 GCA_031417255.1 Chitinophagaceae bacterium | reverse complement strand
GGCCGGTCTTCGACCATCGGTCTGACCGCCGCTTGTTGTCATGTCCTGCCATTACTGGCCCATCCCTAATATTTCACGGTGCCCCAGTTCAGCGGCCCGGCAGGTGGCAATCAACGGAATCTTCAATGGTCAAATCGGCTTTGTCCTAGGCTGGTGAATGTGCGATGGGAGCATTTAAGTTTGCCAATCGCGATAATATGCTTTGTATCTCAATGGGCTAACCTTGGCATCAGAAACTGGCAACCCATTTGATTTGCTGAGTTAATCGCTTTCCCCTAGGGAGCGCCATAAATTCAATGGCTTAGCCATTTAGGCGTATCACCGTCGAATTTTCGTAAAATAAACGCCGGTGTACTTCGGCGCACTTGCGCGTTCTGGTGCCGCTGCCGCGACGCTGAATGCCGAGGCAAATTCGCACGGCTTGGCGAGGCTTTGCGTCTCACGCACAGGGCGCTGGGTCGCTTATGTCTCATAGCAGACGCGTCAGTGAGGGTCGCTCAGAAGTCGTTTCCCCCAGCCGTCCCCTCATTCTCGACGCAGGTGCATAGGGGACCCGACCGTCTCCCATGGGGGTGCGCCGGCGAACCGAGCTTGTTGGACAACTTTGTTGAAAAACAAACAAGGATGATCATGACTGGCCGTGGACCACCGCGCGGGCGGTTGCGCTCCTGAAGGAGGAGGACACTTAGACCATGGAAAAGCAAGCAGCCCAGATCATGACGGTTTGCGATTGCATCGACCAATGCTTCGCTTATGCGTTTTGGTGCAAGGACTTCGCTCAACATGTCGATCCCGAGGATATGATGTGGGGCCTGGATCGAGGCTTTGAAGTCGTCTCGGATGCAACCCGACTACATAGCTTCCTTGCTTTGCGAAAGCTGGATGATTTCCTCGCCGCTGCGAAGGACAAGGACGATCTAGTTGCAGCAACCTTGGGCATCGATCCCAAGGCCGTGCTCGCAGATGTCGGCGACCGTCTTCTTCCGGCGGACAAGCGCACCGATATCAACAAACAGGTTGCCCATCTCACCGACCGGCTCACTCTCGATGACGACCGCGAAGTTGATCTCGATGAGTTACTCACGCGGTCCATTCCAGTGTTCTCCCGCCTGTCGGGGGCATTGCGCAAAGCTGACACAGGCAACGAGGCCACCCAACGGCTCGACAAGACTGACGCATTGATCAAACACGAGAGTGAGAAGGGGGCCGAACAGGGGGCGGCTAAATGCTAACTCTCGAACAACTCCGAGACACGAAGGTCGATTTCGATATTGCAACAGAGGCCTTGGCGCAGAGCGAGAAGCGTCTCGATGATGCATTCGACGATTACGGTGACAGTGCACCAAATAGCCTGATTAAGTGCACTGGACTGCACCCCGTAAGTGAGACACGGTAATTTCGAGCCACAGATGATGGCCTGAAATTATAACGCAATTTCAATAGTATAAGAGTTTGCAGTTACATTCTGAATGGCGCGCCAAGTCTTCGCCGAAGCATGCTGCAACAACCTACCGGAACACATTCCTGAGCTGTCGCTCGCCGGCACGCCGAAGGCGTTGCATCCGCTGCCGGGAACGAGCGACGCGCCGCGTCCATACAGACTTCCAATTTTTGGAATTTTGAGCCATATTGGATGAATGATCGTCATCGGCACGGGATTGGTTGAAAGCTATCTTGCCGATCACGCCGGCCATCGGGGAATCAGGGGGGCGCGTTCGCAATACCAAGCCTGGCTCGATATTGCAGGGCACGCCCGGTGGCGCAACCCGGAGGACGTCAAGGCGTCGTATCCAAAGGCGAGCATTCTCAAGGCCAGCCGGGTTGTCTTCAACATCAAGGGCAACGACTATCGGTTGGTGGCTGGGCTCCAATATCGGGCAGGAGTCCTGGCGATCCGGTTTTTCGGCACCCACAACGAGTACGATCGAATAGACGCAGAGACGGTGTGATGGATGCAACTCTGATCTTGATTGATAGCGATGCGGAACTCGCGCGCGCCCGAGCCCTCGTTGATCGGCTTTGGGAGTCGGACGAGCCGGCCGACGTTGCCCGGCTCCAGGCGCAAGCGCGTCTGATCGCAGCCTATGAGGAAGCCAAGTGGCCGCGTCGGCCGCCGCGTACAGCCGATCTCATCCGCCACCTCATGGATCAGCACGATCTCACCCGAGCGGACATGGTGCCGATCCTGGGGACGCAGAGCCGGGTCAGTGAGGTCCTGCAAGGAAAGAAGGGGCTGAGCATGGCAATGGTGCAGAGGTTGCGCGCACGTTTCCATGTTCCGGCCGACCTGCTCCTTCCGCCACCGAAGAAAGCGCCGGCCTCTCGCCAGACCAAACGAGCCGCCGCCTGATACGAGGTATTCGGCGCAGCTGCTTCGGACAAGCCGCGGCCGCCGAATGTGTGGCGCGCGACATGGCGAAAAAGGCGGGATGGATTCGATGACACAGTATGTCGGCGTTCTCGACGGTAACGGCAAAACCTGTGGCGTGAGGATTCCGGACCATCCCGGCTGCTATGGTGCGGGCCGGTCCCCGGAAGCAGCGCTGGCCGATGCCATGTCGGCAGCCCGCGAATGGCTCGCCCACCGTGCGACAAAAGGCGAGACCCTGCCCAAGCCCCGCACCATCGCGCAAATCCTCAAGGCTGAAGAAATAGATCCGGCAGCGAACGAGATGGCCGTTCTTGTTCCGGTGGTTCTGGACAAGGGACGCACGGTGCGCGCCAACCTCACCCTTGACGCGGGATTGCTGGAAGCGATCGATGCGGAAGCCGAAAAGCGCGGTCTTTCACGGTCAGCTTTTGTTGCCAGCCTTGCCCGCGAACGGTTAGCGACGGTGTGAGAAGAAAGCCGCGGCTGGCGGGATGACATTTTGGCAATGACTTCAATCGCTGCGCGCGCCGGAATGAAGAGCCCCCGGAATGGATCGCCTGATGATGGAGAATCCCGGCCCTGCGTGCCTGCGCTGTGTTGGGCTCGATGATCTCGCATATCTGCCGGCAGGCGATGCCTTGCGCTCGACTTTACCCCCGCACCCGCCACACCGAAATCCTGCGCGTCGGCCCGACGTCGAGCGGCTCGAGGAAGTCGGGCGTTTCGCCGCGGCCGAGCCGCGCCGCCAATCCGTCCGGGGCGAGTTTGGCGAAGTCTTCCTCGATGGCTCCCGGGCAGGTCACGACGTAATCGACGCGATGATCCCGCAGGATCTGACGCGCCGCCGGCAGCGGCGCCAGCATCAGTCTGAACTGCGCGACGATGCCGTCATTGTTGCGATGGTAGGGCGCTGCAAAAACGGCGTGATCGGTGGCGGCCAGAATCATCGGTCCGAGATCGACCGGCGCCATCACGCGCCCCTTGGGGAGTCGCGCCATGG
>JANOVD010000043.1:0-4751 GCA_031417255.1 Chitinophagaceae bacterium | reverse complement strand
TTTCAGGAATCATCCAAAAACGAGTTTAAAGAAGAGCTGCTTCCTTTAGCTGATCTTGATGATAAAGGTATTTTAGATGCCAAAACACCACGCAGGGATTTTTTGAAATATCTTGGCTTTAGCACCGCTGCTGCTGCATTAGCGGCAAGTTGCGAAGTACCGGTACGTAAGGCGGTGCCTTATTTAAACAGGCCCGATAATGTTATTCCGGGAGTTGCCAATTATTACGCATCTACTTATATTAATGGCGGCGATGCTATTTCGGTTGTTGTTAAACAAAGAGACGGCAGGCCCATTAAAATTGAAGGAAACGAATTATCAACCATCACCAATGGCGGTACTAACGCACAGGCACAGGCTTCTGTGCTGGATCTGTACGATAACACCAGGTTGAGGTATCCCATGCAAAAAGATGGTAAGGGATTTAAAGAAGTTACCGGCTTTGATGCTTTTGATAAAATGGTTGGTGCTGCCATTACCGGTAAAACAATTGCTTTACTAACTTCAACAGTAAACTCTCCATCTACTTTAGCAATAATAAAAGAATTTTTAGCAAAATATCCCGGTAGCCGCCATGTACAATATGATGCGGTGAGCTACAGCGGCATGTTACAGGCTAATGTAGCATGTTACGGAAAAAGGGCTATCCCTTCTTATCATTTTGATAATGCAAAAGTGATTGTAAGCCTTGGTGCCGATTTTTTAGGCACCTGGCTAAGCCCAACCGAATTCAGCAATCAATATTCAAAAAACAGAAAAGTAAAAGCCGGTAAGCCTGAGTTGAGCAAACATTTTCAGTTTGAAAGTATGATGAGCATGACCGGTAGCAATGCCGATGATCGCTTTACCCACAAACCGTCAGAAACCGGTGCTGTTGCAGCTGCAATTTTAAATGCATTAAATGGTACCGCTGCTGCTTTTGCTGATAAAAAATTAAACGACGGCATTAAGTTGGCTGCCGATAATTTAAAGGCAGCAGGCGGCAATGCTTTGGTTGTTTGCGGAAGCAATGATGTAAATATCCAGATCATCGTTAACGCCATAAATGAGGCGATTGGCGCCAATGGTAAAACCATTAACTGGGCAATCACATCAAACTACAAAAACGGTGTTGATGCAGAAATGGTACAGTTGGTTGCTGATATGAATTCGGGTGCAGTGGGCGCAGTTTTAATACACGATGTTAACCCTGCATACTCTTACAGCGATAGTAAAAAATTTAAAGACGGATTGGCAAAGGTTGTTGGTGTTTCTTTTAACGCTGCCATGGATGAAACAACCGAGCTGTGTAAATATATTCTTCCTTCACATCATTGGCTGGAGAGCTGGGGCGATGCTGAACCAAAAAACGGTTATTTCAGTTTAATTCAGCCTACCATTAATCCTTTATTTAAAACAAGGGCTTTTCAAACTTCTCTTATTAAGTGGAGTGCGGCTGCAGGCAGCATGGTTAATGATTATGAAACTTATTTTAAAACATACTGGAACAGTAAACTGGGCAGTACAGATCTATATAATAAAGCCTTACAGGATGGTGTTGTTGAACCAACGGCCATGCCAGTTGGCACAGCAGCTTTCAACAGCGCAAAATTAGCAGAAGCTACTGCTTCGGTGTCTGCTGCCAAAGGCGGAGAAGTTGAAGTGGTATTTTATCAAAAAATATCTGTTGGTAATGGCAGCCAGGCCCATAACCCCTGGTTACAGGAACTGCCTGACCCGGTTACCAAAGTAACCTGGGACAATTACGCCATGATGAGCCCTGCAATGGCTTTATCATTATTAAAGCTTGATGTATTGAACCAGGAAGGTGGACATCAAAGTGATTATGAAGTTCATCCGGAAAAACCGGTTGTGAAAATTACAATAGGTAAGAATTCAGTTGAATTACCGGTTATTGTAATTCCAGGCATGCAAAAAAATACAATTGCCCTTGCTGTTGGATATGGAAGAGAAAGCGGAATTAAAGACCAGACTGCAAATAATATCGGCAAGTCTGCAAATGGTGCCGGTAAAAATGTTTATCCGTTAATTGGTTTCAATGGTACCAATTCATATTCATCTGTTGTAGATAAGATTGTGGGAACCGGTGACAAATATCCATTGGCACAAACACAGGTGCATGGTTTTACCGAAAGCCGCCCGGTTATTTATGAAACAAATCTTAAAAGTTTTACGGCTAATCCCGAATCTGTTTTAGAAGAAATAACTAAAGAGCGTGAAGCTATCACTGCCACTATAGATGGCAAAAAAGGTGATTTTGTGAAAGATGCAACCATGTATCCCGACTTTGATAAGCCGGGCATTAAATGGGGAATGAGTATTGACCTGAATACCTGTACCGGTTGCAGCGCCTGCGTTGTAGCATGTACTGCCGAAAATAATGTGAGCGTGGTTGGTAAAATGCAGGTACAGCGTGCACATGAAATGCACTGGCTGCGTATTGACCGTTATTTTACCGGCGACCTTGAAAATCCCGATGTGATTTTTCAACCCATGCTTTGCCAGCATTGCGATAACGCACCCTGCGAAAATGTTTGCCCTGTTGCTGCAACAAACCACAGTACCGAAGGCTTAAACCAAATGACATATAACCGTTGTATCGGTACAAGATATTGTGCCAATAACTGTCCGTATAAAGTACGTCGTTTTAACTGGCTTGATTATACCGGTGCCGACAGCTTTAAGGATAATATGAATCCGATGATTGGAACTTATATGGACGAATCGGTTTTACAGATGAACGATGACTTAACAAGAATGGTTTTGAACCCGGATGTAACAGTTCGTTCACGTGGAGTTATTGAAAAATGTTCATTCTGTGTGCAACGTTTACAGGAAAGTAAACTGGAAGCTAAAAAACAACAGGATCCAAAATTGGTACGTAATGTAAAGGTAGCCTGTATGCAGGCCTGTCCTACACATGCCATCAGCTTTGGTAATGTTAACGATAAAGAAAGTGATGTGTACAAGATCAGGAATACAGAACAGCAACACCGTTCTTTTTATGTGCTGGAGCAGTTACACGTTTTGCCAAATGTAAGTTATCTGGCAAAAGTGAGAAATACAGAGAGGCATATTGGGGTGGAGGAAGAAAACCATAACGGGAAGAAAGGAGAAATGATGAAAGAGGAAAAGGCACATGGTTAAAAAGATAATTTAATCAATATGTAATTGCAAGTATGCAAAAAATAATTCCATATTTAAAAGAAGCAAAAGCTTTGCCTGATTGCAGATTGCAATTGCTTTTTGAGGACGGTGTAAATGGAATTATTGACCTTGCAATGTGGAAGCAAAAAGCACCATTTAAATTTTGGGAAGAGGAGGAAAATTTTAGTTCTTTTATAATAACGGCCGATAAAAAAATAGAATGGAATGGGGAGATTGATATGGATCCCGATGCCTTCTATTTGAAATTGGTAAACAAAACTTTTGAGGAATATGCCATTGATAAGCAGTTTCTACGGTATTCTCATTAAAATGTATTTTGGTGATCATGCGCCACCACATTTTCATGCTGAGTATGGAGAGTTTGTCGCTCAAATCTCAATCAATGATTTTGGAGTGATTGAAGGCTATTTACCTCCAAAAGCATTGGCATTGGTTGTAGAGTGGGCAAGTATTCATAAAGAAGAAATTACAGAAAATTGGATAATACTTAGCGAAAAAGGTGATGGTGCTTTTAAAAAAATAGAACCACTTCGATAAGTTTAAAGAAAAAAAAGGAACAGATACAGGATATTGAATATCGGATATTTTTTATTGCAGATGCCATTCGAAATTCAATATTTAAACATTCGACATAAAATAAATTTTAAAGCTGGAATTGTGCAAAGCAGGTTACAGCCAAAAGCATAAGAAAAGATATGTCATTACTGAAATACGAATCACAACTAAGGGAACCGCTGGTAGAAGGTAATAAAGATTATCACCAGGTAACGGAAGATATCATTCGTCCCATTGAGATGAAACCGAGCCGCTTATGGTATATTGGTTTTACCATCAGTGTGGGCTTATTATTATTTGGTGTGTACAGTGTTTACCGTGAGGTTACTTATGGTATTGGCCAGTGGAATGTGAACAAAACCATTGGTTGGGGATGGGATATCACCAACTTTGTATGGTGGATCGGTATTGGTCATGCAGGAACACTTATTTCAGCAATCTTATTACTCTTCCGGCAGGGATGGAGAACGGGTGTAAACCGTGCCGCTGAAGCGATGACAATATTTGCAGTGATTTGTGCAGGGCAGTTTCCTATCTGGCACATGGGTAGGGTTTGGATGGCCTTTTTTGTAATGCCTTATCCCAACAGCCGTGGCCCGTTATGGGTTAACTTTAATTCACCATTATTGTGGGATGTATTTGCGATATCAACTTATTTCACCGTTTCGTTATTATTCTGGTATTCGGGTTTATTGCCCGATCTGGCAACTGTACGTGACAGGGCTAAAACAAAATTCCGTAAAATGTTTTATGGCGTGGCTTCTTTTGGCTGGACCGGAAGTACCAAACACTGGCAAAGGCACGAGTCTTTGGCATTGGTACTGGCAGGACTGAGTACGCCACTTGTATTATCGGTGCATACGATTGTATCTTTTGACTTTGCCACATCCATTGTTCCGGGCTGGCATACAACAATCTTTCCCCCGTACTTTGTGGCCGGTGCTATCTTCAGTGGATTTGCCATGGTACAAACATTGATGATCGTACTGCGTAAAGTTTTGAACCTGCAGGATTATATTACCGTTGGC
>JANOVD010000042.1:0-2133 GCA_031417255.1 Chitinophagaceae bacterium | reverse complement strand
CCTTCATATTCCAATTGGCCGAGGTTGGCGTCAGCAGCGATTTGTTCACTTGCAACCTCACGGTTATCCATCGGCCGTCCTCGCCACCGGTTCCCGCATGAGGGCGACAGCGGCAAAAACTGCGGAAACGCAGCTCGACAGGACCGTCCAAAACGATGTCGAATAGACCAACTGCCGGGCCAAATCAGCCGCCGAGACCAGAAATCGCGGTCAAGGCCGTGCGTGATATGCCTGAACAACGGCACAGTGCGCACAAGAGGCTTGATCCATACGCAAAACAGTAGCAACTTGGAAGAGAAGGCTTTCCACTCGGAGAATGTCGATTGATCGGAAAATCCAGCTTCTCAAAAATCCTCAAATATTCCCCAGAAAGCATAACATGAGAATTCAGGAATACGTAAAGAAATATGCCCGTAAATTTGGTATTTATAAAGTAGTACGCGATATTTGGAGAATGATTAGTCCGGAGGTACGCGCCCAGATTTCAACCGATCTAATTTTATATGGGCGATTTATATCCGCCGGCGACCTTGTCTTCGACGTCGGAGCAAACCTGGGCCAGAAGTCAGAGATCTTTCTCAAGTTGGGCGCGACAGTCGTCGCCGTGGAACCGAATCCAAAGAGTCGGAAAGTACTGGAGGCGCAGTTCGATCATCTTGGTAAGTTTTTTATCGCCCCATTCGCTGTTGGCGCTTATGCCTCCATGGCAACCTTGAGTTTTAAGGAGACATCGTCTACAGCAAGCCTTCGGCCTGACTGGAATGGTCTTGAATGGGGTGACGGAGATCTTGAGCAAGCAGTGGTTGAGGTCGTCACGCTGGATTTTCTCATTGCGCAATACGGAACACCAATGTTTTGCAAGATTGATGTTGAGGGGTTTGAGCTTGAAGTTATACAAGGGCTTTCGAAGCCGATAGAACAACTGAGCTTCGAGTTCCATTCTGACGAATCCGAAAGAATTTCTCAGATTTTCAAGCTACTTGGTAACCTCGACGATTATAAGTTCAACATAATTGCAATGAACGATGAGGCCTTCTTGCTTAAAGAATGGCGGGATATCAGTGAGTTTCCTGCGGCTCTGGGTGGTGCAGACCTGCCGACGGTTGGCGATATTTTCGTGTCTCGCGTATCTTGACCCGGATTATGCTTTCAAGGTGTTTTCCGGCGCTGTTTTCGGCTTGCTTCCGGAGTTTTGTGGCCAGCCGCCTACCGGATAAGATCGATCAGATCGCGATTGACGGCAAGACCTACCGGTGCCCATCTTTGGTACGTGGTTTCGGGGAAGGGTAGGCACGTCTCGCTATATGAGTTTCACAATCTAAAGCAACTTTTGAATGTGCAAAGAATGCGTGCCGAAACGTGCCAGTTCGATCAAATACTTCGTAGACGAACTCCCGCATCGAGAGGCAATACGTTTCCGCTTCCTGCCATCAATATGCATTCTTTCCTACAATGCAGATCACTGCGGTCTTCGCCAGAATATAGAGATCGAGGAGAGGCGACCAGTTGTCGACATAATAAAGGTCGTTCTTGATGCGCCCCTCCAGTTTCTCCTTGGTATCGGTTTCACCGCGGAACCCCCTGACCTGCGCCAGTCCCGTTATTCCGGGCTTGACGCGATGCCGGCCGAAGTAGCTCTGTATGCGCTGCGCAAACTCTTCATTATGGGCCAGCGCGTGTGGCCTCGGACCGACGAGAGACATTTTGCCGGTAAGGACGTTCAAAATCTGTGGGAGTTCGTCGAGACTCCACCGGCGGAGAATCCGGCCAACCCGCGTGATGCGGGGGTCATGCGCTGTTGCCTGGACAATGATCTTTTCGGATTGGTCGCCATGATACATGGAACGAAACTTGAAAACCGGGAAGACCTCATTGTTGAAGCCAACACGCTTCTGACGGTAGATGACGGGACCGGGACTGTCGAACTTGATCAGAATGGCGATCAGCGCCAGCAATGGGCTGATGACAACCAGAATGAGGGACGCAAGAATATAGTCTTCGGCCACCTTCAGGGCGACATCCCACCCCGACATCGGCTTTCCGACGACTTCCGACAATGGCAATGCATCCAAGTGACCGGGCGGGGATCTGAGCGGAATGCGGAAGCCAACAAGATCGCTCACCAGGTAGACG
>JANOVD010000041.1:0-1961 GCA_031417255.1 Chitinophagaceae bacterium | reverse complement strand
GCCGTCACGTCCACCCGCGATATTTCCATTTTGACCCAGTAACCTGCATCATTTTGAACTTCAATGTTGCCGTCCAAACCAAGCAAATACGCTAAACCAATTGTCTTTGAATCTTGCGAACGCATGCTGAAGGATATCATGACTTGATATGATTTACAAGGTTCAGTGGGGTACGTGTCGGGAGTAAATGAGTTGTCCGGTTCTTAGCAAGTAATCTGTCCGGTTTGTGGAGGAGCGATGCAACATGCTCCCATTAGCCGGACCCGCTACGTGCAGGAGAACCGCAAGATGAGATTCAAAGAAGCCTTGGATGGCTGGACACAGGGGCGACTGACGCAGGCCGAGGCGGCCTTGCTACTGGGACAGTGCGAGCGCAGCTTTCGCCGGCACATCGAACGTTACGAGGCCGACGGGCTGGAAGGATTGTTGGACAAAAGGCTCAGCCAGATCTCCAGGCGGCGGGCCAGTGGTCGGGAAGTTGACCACGTCGTTGCGCTGTACAAGAGCGGCTTTGCCGGGTGGAACGTGGCGCACTTTCACACCAAGTACAAGGCAGAGTTTGCAGGCCAGCGAAGTTATAGCTGGCTCAATACCGTGCTCCAGGGCGCAGGAGTGGTCAAAAGCTCCAAGCGCCGGGGCAAACACCGCATCAAACGCGAACGCGCCCCGCTGGCCGGGATGATGGTGCACCAGGACGCCAGCACCCACCGCTGGGTGGCCGATCAGGTGTGGGACCTGGTGGTGACGATGGATGACGCCACCGGGGATCACACCAGCATGTTCTTCTGCGACCAGGAGAGCACCGCGTCCAGCTTTCACGGTATCGGCCAGACGATTGCGCGCTATGGGCTGTTTGCCAGCCTGTACACCGACCGGGGCAGCCACTACTTCACGACACCCGAGGCAGGAGGAAAGGTGGACAAGCTCAATCTGACCGAGGTGGGTCGCGCCCTACGGCAACTGGGGATCGAACACATTGCGGCTTACTCACCCGAGGCGCGCGGCAGGAGCGAGCGGGCATTCCAGACCCACCAGGGGCGACTGCCCCAGGAACTGGCCCGTGCGGGGATCAAGGACATGGGCAGCGCCAACCGGTATCTGGAGCAGGTTTACCGGCTCGGGCATAACCGGGAATTCGGTGTACCCAGCACACTGGCTGGCACGGCGTACGTGCCCTTTATCAGCGGCAACCTGCCCGACATCCTGTGCGAGCAGCATGAGCGCACGGTGGGCAACGACAACTGCGTCCTGTTCGAGGGCTTGAGCCTGCAAATCCCGGCCGACGAGTTCCGCTACCACTATGTCCGCACCAGGGTCCGGGTGCATCGGTATGTAGACGCCACGCTGGCTTTGTTTCACGGTCCGCGCAAGCTGGCCACCTACGACGCAACTGGCCTACTGGCCGAAGCCCGGGAGGTGCTCAAGCTGGCCGCGTGAGGGCCACCAAAGCAACTCGCGCGCGGGCTGCAAAGCCGCTTCGGGCTACGCCCTTCGCAGCTTTGCAGCCCGCGCAATCCAATCAATAGGAAGCGGACAATCTATTTACTACCAAACCGGACAGTTCTATTCACTGCCGACACCCCCTTTTTGGGGATATTTGCAAATGATCGCTTTCACCGCGTGTCCGCCACCCGCCCGAGTGTCGTGCCCAACAACGCAGGTCGTGGTGACAAGGAAAGGAGACCGGGCTTTGGTTCGAAAAGTGCGTGGGAGTGGTCTGTCGGTCATCAACAAAAAATGCCCAAGCGCCAGCTTGACGCATTTTTCAAAACCGCGCGTGCTTTCGAACCAAAACCGCACGCCGCTTGCCTTGTCGCCATGACCGGGCTACACCGCTGTGCCATTGCGACCCAGAAGCAGCCGTTACCGCTGCTCCACCAAGCGCCCCTCGACATACTTATGCAGCAAACTGGCGATCAGGGTTTGGTAGGGCAGGCCTTCGCTCAGAGCGCGTTTTTGCA
>JANOVD010000040.1:0-3177 GCA_031417255.1 Chitinophagaceae bacterium | reverse complement strand
GTTAAGTCAATTAGACCTTTATTTGATGTGTCACTCTTTTTTACACTTTCAAAATGTTCTTTAAAGTATTTTTCTATTTCTTTGTTAAGAGGTACTTCTGCTAAAGCAAGTAAATTTTCGTCATAATGAAAATTTAAAAGCGCATCCATAACTCTATTAATAGTAACAGCGTTATCTAACCATTTATTATCAATATTTTTTTCTTTGTCAATAAGTGAGATATCATATGACTTAGTTAGGCCAAGATAATTTGATAATAGAATGTTGCCGATTCTAATTTCTGAGGCTGGTGTAATAATATCAAATGAAAAAACTTCTAAAAAAGGAATTTCTTTTTTACCTGTTTCCCAAAGTTTACGAACTCTATCAATAAATTCAGATTTTTGGCTTATTGGATTTCCATATATATCTTTTTGCTTGTCGATCACAGAAATAGTATAAAGACCAAATAAACTGTCTTTTTCTACACTGAAATTACCAAGTTCAAATTTTTTTAAAGAAGTGTCTAGCCCTCCTTTCTCAATGTCAGACTTAGTATAGTCTTTTTTCCTTTCAATAAGGAGTTGTTGGAGATACTTCGCTTCTTTCATATTTTCTTTAATCATAATTGTCATTATAATATACTGTGATGTTTTTTGAGCATTGGCCCAACTCATAAATATACGCAACTCCTGGTACAGTTTCCTATTGATTGTCAAAGCAAAAATGTACCCGTAAATTTTTAACTCCCCATCAGCTTATTCTTCTGCGCCAAATATTCCTCCTGTGTAATGGCACCTTTTTGCAGCAGTGCAAATAATTTATCGAGTTCATCGGCAATCATTTGCTGTGAGGGTTGTGCTGCAGGATTGGTACGGGCAATGGCTTCGGCCAGTTGCGTGGCCTGGTTGCTTATCTGCATCTTTTTATATTCTTCCTGTGCGTGGGTGATGGTGTCTTTTAATAATTTGGGGTGATGAATGAGGTCGTATTTTGTTTCGCCCAGTTCGGCTGCGGTTTGTATATCTACATTGCCAAAACCAAAGAGGCGGCCCCAGATGCTTTGGTCGTACTCTACATTATTTATTTTATCGAGCGGGCTTTCTTTGGAATATCGGGTAAAAAAACCGGTTTCATCAATAACCCTGAGGGTGGTTACCGCCCACAGATTGTGGCGCCAGTTAATGTATTCATATAAAGGGTAAAGGGCAGTGACTAAAATAATGATGTATGCGGTTTTATCATTGAGCCACAAGATGAGCAGCACAGTTAATAACAACCATGCAAAAATTGGTAACACTAATTTTATCCAGTGTTGCCTGGTTATGAGTAATATCTTTTCGTCTTTTTTTAATGCTGTTCTCATTTTAATGTGTTTGGTATTTGAACCGTAAAGTACAAAAAACGGGGATAAGTAAAAAGGAAAAATAATTAGCCTAACAGGCTAAAATCAAATGAAAGGTTGAATTTTTGTCGGGATGACTGGATTCGAACCAGCGGCCCCTTCGTCCCGAACGAAGTGCGCTACCGGGCTGCGCTACATCCCGAAGCGGTTTCGGTAAACAAATTTATTAAAATAAATAAAACTTTTTATTCAGTTCTTTTCCAAAATTGTAAGGTCAAAATAAAAAATGTTGTCAGGCTGAGCTTGTCGAACCGGTATATTTTTTTGTAACCCGCCTTCGACAAGCTCAGGCTGACAGCTTTTAAATAAAAAAGAAGGTTGAATTTTTTACAATTGCAGCAACCCTGTTTTATACAATGTATTCACTGGTTTATTATCCCAAAATAATTCAAAATCTTCCAGCCCTGCTTTTTCATAACCGGCTTTTACTTCCTGCAGGGTTAATGTTTTTCGATTTGATATGGATGTGCTTTGTAAAATTCCAACGAGCCATTTGCCCTGTGCATTATCAACTTTAATATTGATGGTTTCTTTTTTTGTTTCGAAACTGATTGATAACAATTCCCACTGATTTCCTTTTTTAGTTTTGATGATGGTTTCTGTTTTGGGTTGTTTACCCAAAAAAATAACTTTTGCATTTGGGTTTGGGGCTGCAATTTCAATTTCTTCAATGGCCTTAATAATATAATCGGGTGCAACAGATGTTTTGGGAATTTTTTGCTCAAACCATTTTTGCAGCGGATAATCAAAACAGGCACCATGCATATAATTAAGCAAAGATTTTTTTAACCCGAAGCTGAAACTTTCATGATCGGCACCCGTGGGGTCAATATGTTCAATATCGTTATTGGCAAAGGTTCCTGTTGATGCTGATACTTTTTGTACACCGAAATTTTCGGGATGCAGGCCAACCGGGCTATGTGCCGTCATGGTAAACAAATGCCAGAAGGCCGATTGTAAAACACTGGTTTCAAAAAGTTGCCGCACCATTTCTAATGAGTCGATTGTTTCCTGTGCCGTTTGTGTAGGGAAACCGTACATTAAATAGGCATGCACCATTATGCCGGCCTCGGTAAAATGTTTATTAACCTTTGCAACCTGTGCAACAGTAATTCCTTTTTGTATCAGTTGCAGCAAGCGGTCGGATGCCACTTCAAGTCCGCCTGAAATGGCGATGCAGCCCGATGCTTTTAATAAAATACACAGGTCACGTGTAAAACTTTTTTCGAACCGGACATTTGCCCACCAGCTAACAATTAATTTACGGCGGATGATCTCCATGGCCAATGCACGCATTAAAGCAGGCGGTGCGGCTTCATCTACAAAATGAAAACCGTTTTGCCTGGTTTGTGCTATCATTTCTTCCATGCGGTCGCAGAGCAGCGATGCGGTGATGGGTTCATAATTTTTTATATAGTCGAGCGAAATATCACAAAAGGTACATTTGCCCCAATAACAGCCATGTGCCATGGTGAGTTTGTTCCAGCGGCCATCGCTCCATAAACTGTGCATGGGGTTGATGACTTCAATGGCCGAAATATATTTGTCTAAATAAAAATCGCTGTAATCGGGTGTGCCCACCTGGCCCTGCTTATAATCGGTACAGGCGGTATTATTAATGTAAATTACTTTGCCATCTGCCAAAGTAAAAGTTCGTTTTAATTCTTCAATTGTTTTTTCTCCTTTAAGATGTTGGCATAAAATTTCAAGTGGTGCTTCGCCATCATCCAGTGTTATAAAATCAAAAAATTCAAAGACTCTTGTATCGGATAAAGAACGCAGTTCGGTATTGG
>JANOVD010000039.1:0-2303 GCA_031417255.1 Chitinophagaceae bacterium | reverse complement strand
CTCGGTTGTGTACAATCATTTAGATCTGATGCTTGATTTGCCCTGGGATGAATATACCGAAGACAGTTACGATTTGAAGAAGGCCAAAAAAATTCTGGATCTGGATCATTACGGTATGCAGAAAATTAAAGAGCGCATATTGGAATACCTGGCAGTTTTAAAGCTGAAAGGCGATATGAAATCTCCCATTCTTTGCTTTTTGGGCCCTCCGGGTATTGGTAAAACCAGCCTGGGTAAAAGTATTGCAGCCGCTATCAGCCGAAAATATGTTAGGGTAAGCCTGGGTGGATTGCATGATGAAAGCGAGATACGTGGCCACCGCAAAACATATATCGGCGCCATGCCCGGCAGGATATTACAATCTATACGCAAAGTAAAATCGAGCAACCCGGTAATGATTTTAGATGAGATTGATAAAGTGGGCAGCGATCACCGTGGCGATCCTTCATCAGCTTTGTTGGAAGTTTTGGACCCCGAACAAAACAATACTTTTTATGATAATTACCTGGAACTTGAATATGACCTGAGCAAGGTTTTATTTATTGCTACGGCAAATAATTTAAGTAATATTCCGGTTGCTTTAAGAGACAGGCTTGAAATTATTGACCTGAGCGGTTATGCTGTAGAAGAAAAAATAGAAATAGCTAAACGGCATTTAATGCCCAAACAAAAAGAAATGCACGGGCTTACAAACAATCATTTTAAATTAAGCGATACGGTTCTGGAAAAAATGATACAGGATTATACCAGGGAAAGCGGCGTGAGGGAATTAGACAGGCAACTGGCCAGCATTATGCGTTACCAGGCAAAGGAATTTGTAATTAAAGGAAAACTAAAAGCTACCATCACCAGTAATGATGTTGAAAAAATACTGGGCAAACCCAGGTACAGTAACGACCTGTACAAGATCGCCAATATGCCCGGCGTTGCAGTAGGTTTAGCGTGGACCTATGTTGGCGGCGATATTTTATTTATTGAAACCCAGTTAAGCGAAGGCAAGGGCGAATTAAAACTTACCGGTAACCTGGGTAATGTGATGAAGGAAAGTGCCAGCACAGCCCTCACCTACCTGGAAGCCAATTGTAAAAAAGTAAATATTGCCCCGGAAGAATTTCATAAAAAAGACATTCATATACATGTGCCCGAAGGTGCTGTACCCAAAGATGGGCCCAGTGCAGGTATAACCATGCTCTCTGCATTGGCAAGTGCTTTTACCGGCCGTAAAATAAAACCTTACCTGGCCATGACGGGTGAGATCACTTTACGTGGACAAGTGTTACCTGTTGGCGGTATTAAAGAAAAAGTGTTGGCGGCACGTCGGGCTGGTTTAAAAGAGATAATCATGTGCTGGCAAAATGAAAAGGATGTAGAGGAAATAAACAACCAGTACATTAAAGGCATTAAATTTCATTATGTAAAAACCATGCAGCAGGTGTTGGAACTTGCTTTAACATAAAGCTAACTTTGCAAACAGATAGCTTGTTTAATCTTGCTTATTATATACACTTTGTATTTAGTTTATTGCCTAATAATTGTAAATTGTGCTGTTATTAAAAAACCAAATCAGGTATGTCACAAAATTTAAACTACCGCATATTATTAACCAAAGAACCAGAGGGTGGGTTTACAGTTAATGTACCTGCCCTTCCGGGTTGTATTACTTATGGAGAAAATATGGAAGAAGCAGTAGCAATGGCCAAGGATGCTATTGGGCTATACCTTGAAAGCCTTATTGCTCATGGGGAGCAGATACCTACTGAAGAAAACACCTTTGAATATTCTGTTTCCGTTGTAGCATGAGTAGTACCCCTTCTTATACTGCTAAAGAAATTATTCGCCTGTTACAGCAAAATGGATTTGTTTTTGACAGGGCGAGTGGAAGCCATCAAATCTACATGTTGCCTGATGGCTCTAAACGAGTTATTGTTCCATTACACACTAAAGACCTCCCAAAAGGCACACTGCACAGCATTCTTAAACAGGCTGGAATAGATAAAAAAAGCTTGTAACTTCCTCCGGCTTTTTATCAACAATTTTGTTATGAAGCAGGTGTTGGAACTTGCTTTAACATAAATTTTATACAACCCACACAACCAAGAACCACAATTAACCGTATTTATAGTGATTAAGTAACCAACTTGTTTCGTGTTGGTTGTTTTAAGGGTTAAAGAAATTCCCTCCGATTCCTCGGAGGGAATAATTTTTTAAAGACTCCCCATTTTTTCCAGTTCGATTTACATGGATGCAAAAAGTAACTACTGAACTTTTCGGTACAGTGAATTGAGCGGGAATCTTAATAGCTG
>JANOVD010000038.1:0-5050 GCA_031417255.1 Chitinophagaceae bacterium | reverse complement strand
ACTTACACGTGTTGGGTCAAGTTCTTTCTGTTTGGCAAGCAATGATTGAGCGATAAGTCTTCCGGTACCTGTTGTTTGTACCCAGCCTTCTTCATTTCCAATTGACCACATGAATACAGAGGCCCTGCTTCTATCTCGTTTTAGCAGCCATTCCCAATCCTGCATGTATTGCGGACTGCTGTTGAGCAACCTGTTTTCATCCATCACCAGCATACCCAGGCTGTCGCAGGCATCCAGCAATTCTTTTGTTGGAGGATTGTGACTGGTACGATATGCATTGGAACCCATTTGTTTTAATAAGAAGATGCGGTAGTATTGAAGATAATCAGGCAAAGCACTTCCCACGCCTGCATGATCCTGGTGATTGTTGGTGCCTTTTAGCTTTATATATTTTCCATTCAGGAATAAACCTTTGCTTGTAATATTTACGGTTCGTATTCCAAACCGTATCTTATCTGTATCAATTATTTTTCCTGCCAACCTAACTACAGGAATAACACGGTATAAATAGGGATCTTCCAAACTCCAAAGCCTTGGGTTGGTAATTTTTACTGATTGCTTTACAGTTGTTTTTTCATTGATGGCCAGTGCAACTGATTTTGAAATGGTCTCTCCGATTTTATGCCCATCCCTGTCCGTTATAATTGCTGATACAGCGATATTAGCTGAAGTATATGATTCATTTTGCACGGCAGTTTCAATATAAACTGTTGCCCCGTCTTTTTTTACATCTGTATAAACAAACACCGGGTTCTCATCCAAATGAACAGGATTATATTGATTAAGCCATACATGCCGGTAAATACCTGCACCTTCATAAAACCAGCCTTCATACTGTGTTGCATCAACCCTTATTGCAATTACATTTTCCCCACCATACCTGATATAATTACTGATGTCGTATGAAGCTCCCACATAACCACTTTTATTGTTGCCAAGGTAAAAGCCATTTATCCAGAATGAAGCATCCCTGTAAATACCATCAAACTGTATTTGAAAGAGCTGGCCTGAATCGGAACGTGCAACTGTAAAATATTTCCTGTACCAGCCAATGCTTGTTTCGGGGTAACTGCCACCCACGGGCTTATAGCCATGCGATTGCACATCAAAGCTGGGCGAATTTGCAAACGGCAATTCCACCGCCCAGTCATGTGGTAATGAAAGTTTGCGCCACGCACTGTCATTGAATTTTGGATCAATGGCTGTTTTTTGTGCCGCACCTGTTTTAGAAAAAATGGTGGCAATGCTGTAATTAAAATCTTTTACCGGATCGTTGGCATGGCCAAAAGCAAATTTCCAGTTATCATCAAAATTTATCTTTTTGCGTTGCTGTGCCGATGCGGTTGCAGAAAGAAAAAAAAATGCTGCAACAAAAATGTAAGTAATATTTTTTATGATCATAATTCAATCATTTGATTAGTTAAAAGCATTTAAAGCAATTGTTGGTTTGCCCGAATTATCAAATGCGCCAAGAGTATAGCCCTGCCAATTATTGTATGCTTCGGGTTCCCAGTAAAAAACACCAATGCCTTTATTATTGTTCACTGATTTTACTTTAGTGATAAGGTCGGTAATAAATGCATTGCAGGCTGCTGCCTGGTCCCAGCTCATGCCTACTTCGCAAACCATAACTTCCGATCCAAATCTGGCAACCATATCATTCATATTAGTTAAGCATTGGCTGTTGAGTGTACTCCAGTTTGCTGTTGAAGGATATAATGACATACCAATCACATCCCATACAGCACCATTGGCTTTCAGTCCGTCTAAATTCCACCTGAATAATGCATTGTCGTATCCGTTCGAAACATGAACCATCACTTTAGAAGTTGGGGTGGCTGCTTTAACAGCATTGTACCCAGCTATAAAAAACTTTGCATAATTGGCCATATTTACCGAAGCCTTCCCTTCGGGCCAAAGCATACCATCATTGGTTTCATTACCCACCTGCACCCAATCGGGTGTAATGCCACTTGCTTTTAAAGCATTCATTACAGCAAGCGTATGATTATAAACAGAGGTTTGCAATGTAGCAACATCCTGTGCAGCCCAGGCCGCCGGTTTTGTTTGTTTCCCCGGATCGGCCCAACTATCGCTGTAATGAAAATCAATTAATATTTTCATCCCCAGGTTTTTTGCACGGATCGCTTTTATAATTACATCTGCCGTATTACACCATCCTGCTGCCGGGTTTACCCAAACTCTTAGCCGTATCGAATTCATTCCTGTATTTTTCAACAACTGCATACATTCTGTTTCGGTACTGCTGCTGTTATAAAATTTAATTCCTAAGTTTTCCATTTGCGTAATCCAGCTTATATCTGCCCCTTTGGCAAAGAAAGTAGCCGGTGGAGTTGGTATTGGCGCAGTTTGTGTGCCTGCTTTTTTACAGGTAAGGCCTGTAAAAAGTACCAGTATTAAAAAAGGGGTGACCTTTAATTTCATAATCAAGGTTTTAATTTTTCATACATCAGTATGTAGCATTTAAATTATCATTAAAAGCTGATAAAACAGGCTTTTAATGTTATTATTTTAGGAATTTTTAAATAAAGATCAATAACTGTGTAAAAGATACACATTAATTTGTAAATTTACCTCCTAAAACCGATTGCTATGCTTTTAAAAAAACTTGTATTCACTGCTATTATTTTATTATCGAGTTCATTAATTTTTGCCCAGGTAAAAACAACTGTACTTTCTCCCAATAAAAATGTACAGCTTAATTTTTGGTTGAATGATCAGGGAGAACCTCTATATGAAGTTGCCTATAAAAACAAAGAAGTGCTTTTGCCATCAGCTATGGGGTTTGAATTAAAACAAACCATGAATAATGAAGTTTTACCTGCCTTAAAAGGCAACCTGGTAATTACAGCATCTTCACAAACCGGTTCTGATACCAAATGGAAACCGGTATGGGGCGATGTAAAAGAGATCAGGGATAATTATAACCAGCTTGCTGTAACCCTTTCACAGAAAGGAGTTAAGGCCATTCTGTTCAATATCATTTTCAAAGTTTTTGATGATGGCGTTGGTTTCAGGTATGAATTTCCGAAACAAAATAACCTGAACCACTTTATTGTATCAGAAGAAAAAACAGAATTTCATTTAACGGGCAATCATAAAGCATTCTGGATTCCCGGTGATTATGACAGCAATGAATTTTCGCCTAATATAACAACACTCAGTGAAGTAAACGGAGACGATCCAAAGTATGCTGCCAATATTTTTGCCCACCAGTTTTTTGATAAACATTCGGTGCAAACACCACTAATGCTGAAAACCAAAGATGGTTTGTACATCAATATTCATGAAGCGGCCCTGGTGAATTACCCGGCCATGAACCTGCATATTGATAAATCAGATTTTACATTATCTTCTGTGCTGGTACCCGATGCTTTGGGCAATATGGCTTATTTACAGGCACCTGCAAAAACACCATGGCGTACCATTATTGTTTCTGATAAAGCAACCGATATCCTTGCCTCACATACCATTCTTAATTTGAATGATCCGTCTGTTATCAAAGACCCGTCCTGGATAAAACCAACAAAATATATTGGCGTATGGTGGGAAATGCATATTGGCAAAGCCAGTTGGGACAGTGCAAGCGGCAAACATGGGGCTACTACGGCCAATGTAAAACGTTATATCGATTTTGCTGCAAAGCACGGCTTTACCGGTGTTTTGGTTGAAGGCTGGAATGTTGGCTGGGAAGACTGGTTTGGCCAATATAAAGAAAATGTTTTTGACTTTGTAACACCCTACGGCGATTTTGATGTGAAGGGATTGCAAAAATATGCAGCGTCAAAAAAAGTAAAACTCATTATGCATCACGAAACATCTGCATCGGTTACCAATTACGAACGACAGATGGATACAGCTTACCGGTTTATGAAAGCCAATGGCTACGATGCAGTAAAGACGGGCTATGTAGGCCATATCATTCCCCGTGGCGAACACCACGACGGGCAATGGATGGTGAACCATTATGTGAGGGTGGCACAAAAAACAGCCGCTTATAAAATTATGCTGGATGCACATGAGCCGGTGAGGCCAACAGGGTTACACCGTACTTATCCAAACTGGCTGGCCTGCGAAGCCGCAAGAGGAATGGAGTTTAATGCATGGAGCGAAGGCAATAAACCTAATCATGATGTTATTTTACCTTTTACCCGTTTTATGGGTGGCCCGATGGATTATACACCCGGTATTTTTCAGCTTGAATTAAATTACTGGGATAAAAATAAAAAAGAAACCATACATACCACTTTGGCAAAGCAACTGGCATTGTATGTAGCCATTTGCAGCCCATTGCAAATGGCTGCCGACCTGCCGGAAGTTTATGAAAAGAAAATGGATGCCTTCCAGTTCATCAAAGATGTAGCTGTAGATTGGGATGACAGCAAATACCTGGAAGCAGAACCGGGTGAATACATAACCGTTGCCCGAAAAGCAAAAGGAACCAATAACTGGTTTGTAGGTTCTATAACAAATGAAAACAGCCGTAACACAAATGTGAACCTCGGATTTTTGGATGCCGGAAAAAAATATACTGCCATAATTTATGCCGATGCACCAGATGCAGATTATCAGAAAAACCCTGCGGCTTACATAATCAGCAAACAGGTTGTTGATAATAAAACTGTATTAAACCTGAAACTGGCGCCGGGCGGGGGATGTGCTGTAAGTATAATGCCGGTAAAATAAAGAGGTTGTTTTTTTGCTGTAATATCTGGATCAGATATTATCCTCAATGTATTGTTGTGCCTGTTCCTGTGTCATTGCAGAAAAATTTCTGTAACGATGATGAACGTCAATGATCTCTTCCAGTGCATCTGTAACCAGTTGTTTATTGTCCCAGTTTTTTAAATGTTCAACAACTGTTTGTAAACAACCTTTTTTATAAGCTATTTGCCCGATAACATGTACCAAAGTATTGCGAACCCTTGCAGTTTTGTCATGTTGTAATTGTTGTAAAAGCGGTAAAATATCCTGCGGAAATTTTCTTCCCCTTAGCTCAATTCCATGACATATTTCCCGCCTGATCTCC
>JANOVD010000037.1:0-17456 GCA_031417255.1 Chitinophagaceae bacterium | reverse complement strand
CCCAACTGGCGGCTTACCATAATTTTTTTATCGCTGCTTAAATAAAAATTTGTGTAATTACCGCTGCTTTCGCAATATAAAATATCGGCAAGCTTTACAAAAATTAAACCATTGCTGGTTGATAAAGGAATTTTATCCGGTGCCGCCTGTTTGGTATTCTGTTCTAAAAGAGAAAACAGGTTTTTGTTGATGTTTTTTTCTTCTATGCGCTTTGTTGCTGTATTAACAGCTGCAACTAGTTTTTCAGCCTTAATGGGTTTGGTAATGTAACCGGTGGCATGATGTTCAAAAGCTTCAACGGCATAATGACTGTAAGCAGTTACAAAAATGGTCTCAAAATTTACAGGCTCCAGTTTTTTTAGCATGTCAAACCCGTTCAGGTGCGGCATTTCCACGTCTAAAAAAACAAGTTGTGGTTTCAGTTCGTCAATTAATAATAAGCCGTTTTTAGCTTCCGTGTCAGTGGCCAGAACTTTTATTGCCGGGCAATGCATTTCCAGCATGTTTTGCAACAGCTTAATGTTTTTTGCCTCGTCATCTATTATAATGCAGCTGATCATTCGCAGAACCCTGTGGGTCATTTAAAGTCTAAAGGAATTTTTACAGTTATTGTTGTTCCGGTTGCATTACCATGCTCATCTTTTTTATCTGTCACTTGCTGGTGAATATTATATAGCTCGGCCCTTCGTTTCGATATATTCATGCCCTTGCTCTGGTACTCAATATGCATTTTACTTTTAAGTGCTGCTGCTTTCTCCCGGCCTATTCCATTATCATCAATTTCACAAACTAAGAAATTATCCTGTGTAAATACGTTTATATTTATTTGTCCTTTTTTATTTTCCAAAAAACGCATACCGTGCCTGATGGCATTTTCTACATAAGGCTGCAGCAGCATGGCAGGCACAAAATATTTTTCTTTTTCTACACCGGTGCTTACAACTATTTTGTAATCAAACTTTTCTTCAAACCTCAGTTTTTCCAGTTGCAGGTAATTATCCAGATAATTTATTTCGTTTTGTAAAGAAATAATAGATGCGTCTGAATTATCAATAGTGCTCCGCATCAGGTCCGAAAACTTATCTAAGTATTTATCGGCCTGTTTAAAATCTTTATCAAAAATAAATCCCTTGATAGAATTGAGGCAATTGAAAACAAAGTGCGGATTGATTTGAGCCTTAAGCGCCTGCATCTCCAGCTCGGTTAATTTTTTTTCTGTAATTACTTTTTCTACTTCGGCTTTACGTTTTTGTCTATTGCGGTTTTCTAAAATAATAAAACTGATGATAAACAAAGCCAATACCAACGTGGTCCAGAAAATACCGCTTTTCCAAAAAGGTGTTTTTATAAAAACTGATATTGTTTCTGTTTGTGAAGATGGAGAGCCGTCTCTTTTCATGCCCCGTATCTGAATATCGTATTTGCCCGATGTTAACCGCAGCTCAATATTATTTTTATCTGTTTTTTGCCAAATCCCTTCATTAACCCGGTACTCAAATAAAGGGTAATACCCGGTAAGGTCGGCGCCGGAAAAACTAATCCTGATAACATTTTTATTATAGGGGAGTGTATAATTTTTCATTACAATGGTATCGGTTCCGTCTATTGAAACATTGGTAATGAAAGTTGTTATATCTGTAATTGGTAAATGCAGGTTGGCCTGCAAAAAACTGATACCTCCGGTGGTAGCTACATAAACCGTGTCGTTGTATATGGTTATATCATTCACCTGTTCTCCAATAAGCCCATCGGCCAAACCAAAAGATGTATTGTAAAAACTGAGTTTATCGTTGCTTAACCGGTACTCAATTTTATTTAACCCCTTATTTGTACCCAGCCAGATTGTGCCCGGCCTGTTACTGTATAACGATTTGCAAACGCTTCCGGGTATTATATCGCCTAAGGCTATTGATTTTATAAGCAGGTTGTTTTTTAAAACCAGTAACGAATCGGAGCCCAGGCCAATCCACAACAAATCATCGGCTGTGTTAAAAATTGTATTAACCCGGTAACTTAAAGCCTTGTATTTTTTACCAAAATAAAAAAGCGAATCTTTGTCCCAGCGGTACAGGCCATCGTTTGAGCCAATGAAAATTTCCTTAGACCGGTTTACACCAAATGCTGTTACTCTTTTTAAGATAGTATCAATGCCTTTGTTTGCAGCAATATTATATTTTACAGCCATTGCATGGGTGCCAAGCAACAAAACCGAGTCGTTGAGCAATAATGCCGATTTGGTTGATAAATTATTTTGTCCATCAAGCTGCCCTGTAATTTGCAACGATTTTTTATCCAGTATAAATGAACCTGTTTGGCAGGCTATGTAAACTTTATCATTCAGTTCAATAATTTTTCTTACTACGGCATCCATATTTTTTTCAGTAGATAAGGACCGTCTTTTTATATCATACACTCCGTCGTAAACCAAAACTTCGCCATAATTATTACCCACAAATATTTTTTTATTGATAACCGCAAGCGTGGTAAAATGCTGGGTTATCTCATCATTAAGTGCTTTATCAGTAATGGTAAATGATGATATCCTTTTTTGCTGAATCTTTATCAGGCCCCTGTCAATAGAGGATATCCAGGTACTGCCGTTTTTATCTTCCAAAACATTTCGTACAGCAATGTTGTACAATAACGGGTCTTTCAGTTCCAGCGTAGCCGTATCAACAGGGTAGGTTGTTCTGTTATAAGTTGCCACGGCAAGGTGTTTGCCGGCTTTACAAAAAATGCGTATAACAAAAGGAAAAGTTTTTTCTAAAACCAGGCTGATGTTTCCCTCATTATCTACCCGGTATTTTTTTATTTTGTTCCCCGCAGCAATGTATAATGCCTGTCCAAAGTATTCGCCGTAAAAAAAAGCATTCCCCAGCGCAAATGATTTTGTAAACCTGTTTTTTACAAACACCCTTACCGAATCGGGGCTGATTATTAAATATTTTTCGGGGCTGAATTCAATTATCTTTTCGGGGGTCCAGGCTTTTATAGAACTCAGGAGGTTTTTATAAACGGTAACTCTCCCGTTTTTATAAATAAAAAAATTACGCAGGTTATTACAAAAAGCCATACCGCCATATTGCAAAATGCTGCCCCGGTTTGTGTTGCCCAGTTCCACTTTATGCAATTCAGGATCGGTATCTTCATTTTCAAACCGGTCTTTTACAGGGTTATAATAAGCTACAGTTCTTCTAAAGGGTGTTACCCATATACGGTTGCTGCTGTCAATAAAAATGTCGGTTATTTCATTATCGGGCAACCCCTGTGCAGTAGTATAAGTTTTAAAGTTTTTGCCGTCGAATTTAGCAATACCATTGTCGGTAGCTATCCACAAAAAACCGTGTTTATCTAACACCGTTTTGTAAATTGAATTGGAAGGCAGCCCGTTATTGGTAGTATAAAAAATGGTTTGGGTAGATTGAGAAAATGACACTGCGCCATTAAGCAGCAGAAAAAAGTTAAGGTATATATGATGTAAAGATTTACGCATTCATCATAAATATAAAAAATGCAGGGCAATAATGGTACATCGGTTACATAAAGTATAATCTGCCTGTAATTGCAGGTTCCAAAGGAGGCTGTCTAAAAAGGGATATTTTTTAATTTTCCCACAAAGGAACGAAGGTCGCAAAGCATTATTAATCAATTTAGAAATTTTCTTTCTGTTCTTAGCGACTTAGTGGGGGACCAGTTTTGAGACAGCCTCTTTGGTTGAGGTAAAACTAAAACCAAAAATGTTGGGAAATACCCTGTATTTTTAGCCCTGTTAATTTTATATATTTGCCAACTAAAGATATAATTATGAAGTTTATCGTTTCCTCATCGGCCCTGCTGAAGCAGTTACAACAGATCAGTGGCGTTATTAATGCCAATACCGTTTTACCCATACTGGAAGATTTTTTGTTTGAAATTGAAAAAAATAAACTGACTGTTGTTGCCACCGATCTGGAAACGGTAATGAAAGTGCACCTGGATATTGAAGCAAAAGACAGCGGTAAAGTGTGTATCCCTGCAAAAATTTTATTAGACTCTTTAAAGAATATTGCCGAGCAGCCGCTTACTTTTAATATTGATGATAAGTATGCAGTTGAAATTACCAGCGACAATGGCAAGTATAAAGTAATGGGCGAAACACCCGATAATTTTCCGAAAGAACCTGCTGCTGATGACGCCAATGCATTTACCATGAGCTCTTCGGCATTGGTTACTGCTATAAACAAAGCTTTGTTTGCTGTTAGCAATGATGATCTGCGCCCTGCAATGACGGGTGTGTTTTTTGAACTGGATAAAAAATCAATAACATTTGTGGCTACAGATGCACACCGTTTGGTGCGTTACACCCGTACAGATGTTAGCTGCCCCAATAAAGAATCTTTCATCGTTCCAAAAAAACCATTGAACTTATTAAAAAGCGCTTTGCCTGATAATGATGATGAACTTAACATTTCTTACAACAGCAATCATTTGTTTGTAAAGCATGGAGGCACAGAGCTGGTGTGCCGTTTAATTGATGCCCGTTTCCCTGATTATAAAGTGGTGATACCGGTTGACAATCCGTATAAAATGACGGTTAACAAACACGATTTTCAAAATGCATTACGCCGGGTGAGTGTGTTCAGCAATAAAAGCACCAACCAGGTTGCGCTAAGCATCAGCGGCAGCGAACTGCAACTGGCAGCGCAGGATGTTGATTTTAGTTTTGAAGGTAACGAGCGCATGGCCTGCCAGTACGATGGCGAAGATCTGCAGATTGCTTTTAATGCAAAATTTTTAATTGAAATGCTGGGTGGTGCCGATACCGGCGATATTAATATGGAGCTGAGTACACCAACCAAAGCAGGTATTATTAAACCAACCGAGCAGGGTGATGGAGAAGAGTTGCTGATGCTGGTGATGCCGTTGATGTTGAATAATTAAGAAATACAAACCCCCTCCGCCCCCTAAAGGGGGAACCTGGGGCTCAAATATTTTTAGCCGTTTTCATTACTGAAAGCGGTTTTTTTATTTTGCAACACTTGAAATCTGGAAATTCATTCTCACAATTATTAAATATTTTATTGAACTTACATCTCTAAACTTATAAACCATGTTTTTAATTGTAATAGGAATTATTGTTTTAATTATTACAGCCGTAGTAATTAAAAACAGCCCCGCACTTGTAAAATTTAAACCCATTGGCCGCATTGTTGGTTTCGTTTTTATTTTACTGGGCATTCTTACATCCTGTATTAAACAGATTGATGCCGGCCAGGTGGGCGTGAAAGTTTTATTCGGCAGTATTCAAAACGATGTGATGGGCAGCGGCCTGCATTTTATAAATCCATTGCTGGATGTAAAGAAGCTGGATGTAAAAACACAGAACTATACCATGAGCGGTGTGCATGATGAGGGCAACCAGGTTGGCGATGATGCCATCAGGGTTTTAACAAGCGATGGACTTGAAGTTACCATTGACCTCACCGTTTTATACCGTGTGGTAGCAGCAGATGCCCCCCGGCTATTAAGGGAAACTGGCGATGATTACCGCGATAAAATTGTACGCCCTATTACCCGTACAAAGATCCGAGACAATGCCGTGTATTACCAGGCAGTAGATTTGTTTGGCAGTAAAAGAGATGTTTTTCAGCAACGCATTTTTAAAAGTATTGAAGAAGATTTTAAAAAGCGTGGTTTAATGTTGGAGCAATTGCTTGTAAGAAATATTACTTTGCCTAATTCTGTAAAAGCCTCCATCGAATCAAAAATAAATGCAGAGCAGGACGCAAAAAAAATGGAGTTTGTATTGCTGAAAGAAAAACAGGAAGCTGAGCGTAAAAGAGTAGAGGCTCAGGGTATTGCCGATTATCAGCGCATCATCAATACCGGGCTTACCGATCAGCAATTACAATACGAACAGATAAAAGCCATGAAAGAACTGGCACTCAGCACAAACTCAAAAGTAATTGTAATGGGTAAGGGAAACACGCCGATCATTATTGATGGCAAACAATAATAATTAGTTTAACTTTAGATTATGAAAACATCTATAAAACTTACCGCAGTTTTTGAAAATGCAACAGAGAGTGGTTATATTGGTTATGTAGAAGAAATGCCGGGTGTAAATACACAGGGCGAAACTATTGATGAAACAAAAGCCAACCTGATTGACGCACTTGATTTGTATTTAGATACTCAGCGCATGTTGGGGGTGCAAAACAAAAACAGCGCTTCAGTTATACGTGAAGAAATTGTATTAACGTAATGAAGGCTGTTAATTTTCATAAATACCTGCTTAAACATAATTGCCATTTAATCAGAGAAGGAGGCAATCATTCTATTTATCAAAACCTGGCGAATAAAAAAATATCTTCTGTTCCAAGGCATAAAGAAATAAAAAATAACCTGGTTCGTAAAATTTGTAAAGACCTTGAGATACAGGCTCCTGAAAGCTTTCAATAAAGCCTTGTTTAAGCTGAAATAAATTTTGTAATGGCAAAAGACAATACGCCCATCATCCTTGATGCAAAAGAACAATAAAATGAATTTTAAACTGATAGCTACTTACGATAATTATATGCTGGCCAATATGACCATGGGCCTCATGACAGAAAATGATATTAAATGCCACTTAAAAGATGAAAACATTGTAACCATGGACCCGTTGCTGAATGCAGCAGTTGGCGGTATTAAATTATTGGTTGAGGAAAAAGATTACGACAAGGCCCTTGCTTTAATGTTGGATGCTGAAAATACATATTTAAAAGATATTCATTGTCCAAACTGCAACAGCCTTTCACTAACCGTAGAAGAAAAAACAAATAACCCGCAGGATTTTTTGGGCAAATTAAAAAACCAGCTTTTATTCGGACAAACATCAACCTACAGTAAACAATACCGCTGTACAAACTGTAACCGCAGCTTTGCTGAATTACCGCCTTCTTTTTAAATTGAATGATTATTAATGATGAAAAAAATTGCCATGATACCGGCACGATATGCCGCCACACGCTTTCCGGCCAAGCTTATGCAGATGCTGGGCGATAAAACCGTTATCCTGCATACCTACAACAATACCGTTGCCACCAATTTATTTGATGATGTGATGGTGGTAACCGATAGTGAAATTATTTACAACGAAATTGTAAACAACGGCGGCAAAGCAGTGATGAGTATTAAAGAACACGAAAGCGGCAGCGACCGTATTGCCGAAGCCATTGAAACTATTGATGTAGATATTGTAGTAAATGTGCAGGGTGATGAACCGTTTGTACAAAAAGAACCGCTTGAAAAATTACTCGCAGTTTTTGCAGATGAAAATGTACAGGTTGCATCGCTGATGCAGGTATTAACAGAAGAAAAATTTATTGCCGACCCCAACTATGTAAAAGTTGCTGTTGATAAAAACAACAATGCATTGTTTTTCAGCCGCAACGCAATTCCATATCACAGAGATAAAAATGTTACGGCCGTTTATTACGAGCATATTGGTGTGTATGCTTTTCGCAAACAGGCGTTATTAAATTTTACTGCCTGGCCTGTTACACCGCTTGAAGCCGCAGAAAAAATTGAATGCCTGCGATATTTAGAAAACGGTGTGCCCATAAAAATGGCTGTTACAGAATACATGGGCGTGGAGATTGATACCCCCGAAGATTTGATAAGGGCTGCAAAACTTTTATAAATTTCTGATCTCTTCGGCAAGTGCATTCATCTTATCTCTTAACCCGTTTAATTCCGGTATTAGTTTTTCCTGCTCTCCTGTATCAATCATTCTATTAAATACATCAAGCTCTTTTCTTCTCAGGTCAACATAGGCTAACAGTTTTTCTGTTTTCTTTTGCATATTTGCTGAAACCTTGTATGCCTGCATCCGCTTTAACTTCTCTTCGGCCTGTGCCCATAATGGCAAACACACAGTTTCAATTTTGTTCTTAAGTTCAGGATCCGTTAACGTGGTATCGCTTAAAGGAGCAACCGCTTTGTCCTCAATTACCGATATTTCATTCAGTGCAGTATTATATTTTTCGTTATCGGCATAATCGGCCGCCCTTACTTCATTTAATGCGGCATGTCTGTTTGCTTCAGTTTGTTTGTTCTCATTTAAATAACCAATAGTAATGGTAATGGTAAACATCAAAATTAAAGGCAAAACCCAACCGGCTTTCAGGTCTTGTTTTTCTTTTTTAATATTGATCACATACAGGTAACCAATAATAAACCCGCTTAACAATCCTCCAATATGTGCCGAATTATCTACACCACCTTTCATTCCATAAATTAAATTGTAAACTACAAATATCCCTATGCTTTGCAGTTGTGCTTTTCTTACCTTTTGTGGTATCAGGTTAGTGGTAAGCAATGCCAAAAACAAACCGTATAAACCAAATATTGCGCCTGATGCACCTGCGCTGTTCACGCCTTCTTTGTGCCACCAAAGGCTTACCAGGCTTGCCAGCACCCCCGTGCACAGGTATGCAGCAATATATTTTGTTTTACCAAGCATCGGTTCAAGGTATACCCCAACAATGTACAGGCAATACATATTCATAACTATGTGAATAATGCCAAAATGGATGAATACGTTTGTAATGAGGCGCCACCAATCGCCCGTTAAAGTAAGCGGGCCATAATTGCTTCCCCATTTAATATGTACAAACCCGTTCGGTTCAAAAATACCTGCGCCGTTTACAGCCATCAAAATAAAGATGAGCACATTAATGGCAATGATGCCGTAAGTAATATAGAGGTTACTGCCTGATAAATTCATGGCCTTATCAATTTCTTCGGCCTCTTTATTTTCCTGCTCAATGGTAATTTCAGTTGCTGCTCTCAGTTCTTTAATTGCAGTCTTATTGGCTTCGGTTGTATCGGCCTGTATGCTGTTTTTTGCTGCTTCAAAAGCATTTATAAAATGGCTGATGTTCTTTTTATTCTTTCCGGTAATATCAGCCAGTTCGTCCTTTATCATTTCGCTGCTGATATTTAATTCACTGCCGGTTGATGCAACAATTACTTGCTGCGGATTGGTATTCCATTTTTTGGGGGTTTGCGCCAACAGCTTGTCTTCACCTGCGAATAAAACTTGCCAGTTAAGATCCTTAAAAGCCTGGTAACTTATTGCCAGGGCTGTTTCCATATCCATGTTCGTAAGTGTAATTGTCTGTTCTTTTTTTGGCATATTTATTAATTTGTAACAAGATGAATTTTTTTTCTGATTTTTCAACCTCTGCCACAGTTATTTTTTAGGGATGTCGCTTTCTTTGGATTAAGAAGTTCTATTCAGTGCTTCTGTGGTTCTGTGGCAATTACATTTTTTGCCTCCGGCAAAGAACTTATTCCCTTCGGGAATTTATTTGCCACTGAGGCACAGAAACACAGAAAAAATACAGGATTACTTCCTGGCAAGGTACTTTGCATTTACTTCTGTGCTTCCGTGCTTCTGAGGCAATTCTCTTTTTTGCCGAAGGCAAAACCTTTGTGCCTTCGTGTCTTTGTGGCAAACCATTTTTGCCACAGGCAAAACAAAATTCCTTTAATTTCGTAGCGACTAAAAAAATTAATCTATGGCATTCAGAAATTTTAAAATGGTTGGCTATGTTATTTATGGCCGTGGCTCTTTTAACCAGTTAGATGAAATAATTGCTCCGCATCGTAAGGCCGGCTCTCCCATGATTTTTTTAGTTGATCATTATTTCGAAGGAAAAGAATTAACTAAGCGTATCCCTGTTCGTGGCAACGATAAAATTATTTTTGTTGATGTAACCTTCGAACCCAAAACAACTTATGTAGATAGCCTTGCCATTCAATTAAAAGAAGAGTTTGGTACTGTGAGTGGCATAATTGGTATTGGCGGTGGTTCTACCATGGACCTTGCCAAAGCCGTTTCCTTAATGATGAACAACCCCGGCAGCAGCGCCGATTACCAGGGTTGGGACCTGGTGAAAAAACCCGGCGTATATAAAGTGGGCATACCAACTTTAAGTGGCACCGGTGCCGAGGTTAGCCGCACAACCGTACTAACCGGCCCAACAAAAAAGCTGGGCATGAACTCTGACTTTACGCCTTTTGATCAAATAATTTTAGACCCCGAATTAACAGCTAACGCACCCGCCAACCAACGTTTTTACACCGGTATGGATTGTTATATACATTGCATTGAAAGCTTGAACGGCACTTTTTTAAACGAGTTCAGCAAAAGTTATGGCGAAAAAGCTTTGCAGCTTTGCAGAGATGTATATGTAAACAAAGATGGCTGGGATGCAGATAGCGATGATAAACTGATGATGGCATCTTATGCCGGCGGCATGAGCATTGCCTACAGCCAGGTAGGTGTGGCACATGCGGTAAGTTATGGCCTCAGTTATTTGCTGGGCACCAAGCATGGCATTGGTAATTGCATTGTGTTTGATAAGCTCTCAGCGTTTTATCCCGAAGGCGTAAAAGAATTTAAATACATGGTAGAAAAAAACAACATTGATATTCCAAAAAATATTTGCGCCGGTTTAAGCGATGATGATTTTAATAAGATGATCAATGTATCGCTGGGCATGAAACCGCTTTGGGAAAATGCGTTGGGAGCCGATTGGGAAAAGCAGATGACGAGGGAGCGGTTGAGAAATCTGTATGAAAAATTATAATTTCTGTACTTTTTTATTTATTTAAAAGATGCAAAACATCCTGCTCAGTCCCCTGCTTCACCGCAACAACGAATGTATCGGAATTTATTTTGATAAAAATACGGCTGTAGAAAAAATAATACGGCGGCAACCTGCCGTAAAATGGAGCCAGACCAACAGGTGCTGGTACATACCCCTTACAGAAGCAGGTTATCATTTACTGGTAAAAGATCTTAAAGAAAAAGCTATAGTTGATAACGCTGCATTGAAAGCTTACCTGGAAAAGAGAAGAAAGGTACAATCTGCCTTACCGGAAAAAAAACAGCCGGTAATCAAAAAGATAACAGCCGCCGGTAAACCTCCGGCATCCTCTGCAGCCTGGCAATTATGCAATGAAAACTTAAAGGCGCTGCAAAGTTTTACTGAAATATTAAAACTAAAATCATACAGTGAATCTACCATTAAAACTTACACCAATGAGTTTTTGCAGTTACTGCAGTTGCTTAAAAACAAACCTGCAGATGACCTGACTGTGGCCGATTTAAAACGGTATATGGTTTTTGCCATGGAAAAACAGGGCATTAGTGAAAACACTGCTCACAGCAGGCTGAATGCTCTCAAATTTTACTACGAGCAGGTATTGGGCAGAGAAAAATTTTTTTGGGAGATACCGAGGCCAAAGAAACCGCAGTTGTTACCCAAGCTGCTGAATGAAGAAGAGATAAGAAGGCTTTTTAATGCCTTAACCAACAAAAAACACAAAGCCATGTTATTTACTGCTTACAGTGCCGGGCTAAGGGTAAGCGAAATTGTAAACCTTAAAATGGCAGATATAGACAGCAAACGCATGCAAATTTTTATTGCCCGTGCAAAAGGCAAAAAAGACCGGTATGTAAATTTAAGCCCGGTATTACTGGATATTTTAAGAAATTATATACGGGAATACAAACCAAAGCCAACCACTTATTTATTTGAATCGGAGCAAACGATGCTTGCCTACCCTACCCGAACCGTGCAGCAGATTTTTACCAACGCAAAAAATAAAGCAGGCATAAAAAAAGAAGTGGGTGTACACAGCCTGCGTCATAGTTTTGCAACGCATTTGTTAGATAAAGGAACCGACATAAAGTATATAAAAGACCTGCTTGGGCATTTTGATATAAAAACTACCGAACGTTACCTGCATGTAAGTAAACAACAATTGGTAAATATAGTTAGCCCCTTTGATGATTTATGGAAAAATGAACAGATAAACTGGTAACAGATAAAAGCATTTTAAAAACAGGTAAATTTTTATTGTGGTATAAAAAAAAGGATTAATTTAACAGCAACAACCTTAAAAAAACTATGTAATTGAGGGGTGGCAACGCCTTATTAATTGAATTAAACATTACACATTAAAATAAATCGTAAATGTCATTGATGCTATAAACAATACAAAAAGTATAACACTAAACCGCTGAGAATCAGTGTTGATTTTGTTGAGTAGGTAGCGTATAATAACATCAATGCTATATGTTAGCCGAAATTTTATCGAGCACTTCAATTATCAAAGATGACCAAGTTTTTATTTCTAATTATATCAGTACACCTATCCTCTCTATCTTTTAGCCAAGACTCGATAAAAACTTTTGTAAAACAAAATCAAATTGGCATTTCAACAATGAGCCCTGATTCGACAAACTTTGATGACCTTGAAGCCATTGGAAATGCAATAGGTAACTCGACAATTGTAATGTTAGGCGAACAAGACCACGGCGACGCACCTACATTTTTAGCCAAATCAAGAATAATAAAATATTTACATGAAAAGAAAGGCTTCAATGTTTTAGCATTTGAAAGTGATTTTTTTGCATTCAATGAAGGATGGAATAGTTTATCTAAAAAAAGACTTCTTATTGATACATTTATAAGTAGAAACATGTCGCCGATTTGGACAGAGTGTAATGCTAGCCAAAATCTGCTCTATAATTATATCCCAGAAACTTACACGAAATCCAACCCTTTAATACTGACAGGATTTGACAGTGAAGTTTTCTTTTCCTATTCATTTAATTATTTATACCATAAATTGGACAGTGTATTACAAAAAATAAAGGCGCCAATAACTCAGTTACCCAATTACTCATCCGAAATATTTCAGAATATCGAAAATTGGTACAGTTACCGTACAGACACAGCAAAGCTTAATAATATTAATTACAATCTTTCGCAAATAAAGAAACAGCTTAATGCAAGTTTGGGTGACACTAATTTTTGGAGCATTCTTTGCGAAAATTTACTTCAGAATAATTTCAAATTCAGTTACGCAACAGAAGATAAAATCAAAGGAACACAAATCCGAGATTCACTTATGGCAATTAATCTAAAATGGTTAACGGAAATAAAATTTGCCAACGAGAAAATAATTGTGTGGGCAGCAAATTCTCACGTTCAAAAGTTTTCCGGAAATTTCACCTTAAAATTTTTGAATACAGTTAATTCAATGGGTTCAATATATACCAAAGACTCACTCTTGAAAAAAAAGTGTTACATACTAGGATTTACTTCTTTAAAAGGGATTGCAGGAAGAATAGGTTCAGAAAAGTATAACATAAATAGTCCTAAAGGAAATTCATTTGAAAATTGGATAAACAAATCATTTAATTATGCTTTTGTGAATTTTAGAAATTATACTAACTCAAAAAATGAGCTTTTTTATATGTCAGGGTTTGGACACAATAATTATGAAGGAATATGGAATAAAGTTTACGACGGAGTTTTTTTTATTAAAGAAATGTATTCTTGTTCTAAGTGAAAACTTCGGCTAACAAGCAGTATTTGCAAAAAAACGGGCGGATAGTTGTAACATGAACATTAGCAACATAGCAGCTTTGGTTCCGGCAGACGAGTAATAATTTAGCTTTGGATTTTAATTTAAACTTTTAAATCTTTAATATAGCTTTGGTTACGGGCGGACCGTTTTTCAAAACCCGTTCTTCGCAAATACTCAACGTTGGCAGCAATAGAACGGGACACACCCTAATAACCATAGCAATGAGAATATTAATATCAAAACTAATCGTTGGAATATTTAAAGTCCTTGTGCCTTTATTTTACATTCTATTTATTTTTGCAGGACTTGCTTGTGCATTTGTTACTTCTGTTATTGCTTACCAGACCGTTGTAGGACTGTTCCCGAAAAATGCAACAGTAGGAATTATTTCAATACCCTTTTTAGTTGTCGTGTCATTTGAGGTAACGAAAGTTTTTATTATCTTTCTTAACAAACAATATTCAGACAGCAAGAACGAAAAATATATTCCTATCAAATCAATATTTATAACTTTAAGAGGATTGTTAATTGCAATATCAGGGATATTCACTCTATTATATACTTTCTACAATTTAGACAATCCAGAACTTAACACACGACTTACAGAACAAAAGCAGTTAATCAGTTCTGCCACTACTCAACAAAGAACAGACATCAACAGCAACTACGACAGACAAAGCACCGCTATCAATACAAACTACGATAATCAAATTGTTCCTTTCAAAGACGAAATGAAAGCACAAGAAAAATTTAGATATTCAAATGGAGAGTTTAGAGGTCCTGAATGGGAAGCAGCAAATCAAAATGTAACTCAACGAAACAATGAAAGAAACACAGCTCTTGCCGCTAATGAAGCAGCACGGATAAAAGCTTTAAATGACCTAAACACACAAAATACAAATTCAGTTAATGAAGCAGAGAAAAAATTAAAAACTGATAACTCGTCTTCCAATAAAATGGTTAATGCGATGTTGGAAGTAATTACTTTTAATCCAAATTATAGTAAAGGACTTTACCTGTTCGCAATTTTAGTATTAAGCGTATTAATTAGCGTTGGAATGGAATATGTCATTTGGGCTTCATTTACAGTCCTTGCAATAAACCACGGTGATTTTTTTGAAGTAGACTTAGAAATGAAACACCTAAACGAAAAACATAGTATAGCATCAGATACTATTGATGGAATTCAAAGTCGAGACCTAAAAAGTCGCTTAAAAAAAATCGTAAATTTGAAAAACCTCTGGACAAGGAAGGCAAAAGATGAAGTGGATAAAAGCATTCAACAAATGGACGACATTTAACAATAATTATCTAACAATTAAAACAAAACAAAATGAGCGACGAAAATAAAATCTCAAAAATTGATAAGCCAACTACTGGTCTTATCAAGCAAGAAACTATTAACCAAGACATTCAAAAACAAGAATCTTTTGGACAGGACATTATTGAAAGTAGAATTTCTTTTTTTAAAAGTATTTTTCCTGATGCTGAAACCAAACTGGTTAAAAATTATCGAGGCAAATTAGTAAGTGTTCTTGCTGATGCTAAAATTGAGAATGTCAGAATGGTTAAAGAATTTGAACGTCAAGTTTTGAAAGAAGCATTGGACTGGATTTTAACCAAAGGCAAAATAAACACACGAAAGGAAAAGGGATTATTTGTTGCTGCTCACACCGAAGATTACATGGATAAAATGGGAGAAGTAGTTGACAGGTTTTGGGATAAGTTCATTGCTAAAAAAGTAGAGATTGAAAAAATTACTGACATTGATGCAAAAACAGGAAAAATGAAACAACTTCAAGATAGTGCAACAGATTTACAAGATATTATCAAATCACTAATGGATGAATTTAAAAACATTCTCAAAGAAGGAGTTTAAGTTTATAGCTTTTATTCTTTTGCTTTTATCATCCTGTAATTACTCTCTTACTAAAGAGCAGTACTTGTCAAATTATAACTTATTTGTTGACGATGTTAAGCAACATTATTCACAGTATGATGAAAGTAAGTGGAAAGAGAAGGATAAAGAGTTTAAAAAATTTAATGAGGAACTGTACAGTAAATTTAAAAATCAATTAACATCAAGTGAAGAAACGAGAATTCTTCGTTTTGATTTTGTTTACAACCTTGTTAGAGGTAATCTAACATTAGCAGACTTAGTTTCAGGTAAGTACAATCATGCTATCGGGGCTTATGCAGGTGAACTTACATCTGTTTTGAAAGAGGTAGTATTAATGCAAAAGGACATTAAGGACATTATCTCAATTGACCTGCTAAACAAGCTATTGAAATCAACACCCTGACAACTCTACTGCTGCCAACAAAAGTATTGCTGCAAGTGGGGCTGGACGTTGAAACTTCGGCTTTTTGCATCGCTGTACTTTAGTTCGGGCAGACGAGTTTCAATTTGGCTTTTTGTTGTTAGCTTCAACTTTATATTTTCAATTGGGCAGCGGTTCCGGGCTGGACGTTATAAAATATCCCACCTGCAGCAATACCTGTCCGTTATCGGCAACCTTAGACAACGACAGTGCAACAATTGAGCGACAGAGAAAAAATATACATTTGTATTTACTAACTAATAGAAATAAAAATTATGGACTTCAAAGACCAAATCAAACAAATCGGTGACAGAGTAACAAAACTGAAAGAACAAATCCAGACGGAAGAAGCGACTAAGAACGCTTTCATAATGCCATTCTTACAAGCATTGGGTTATGACGTTTTTAATCCGACAGAAGTTGTTCCTGAATTTATTTCTGACATCGGACTTAAAAAAGGAGAAAAAATTGACTACGCAATTTTCAAAGACGGTGCACCAATGCTTTTAGTAGAGTGTAAACATTGGGCACAAAATTTAAACATTCACGATGGACAGCTTTTACGCTACTTCCACGTTTCTAAAGCACAGTTCGGACTTCTGACAAACGGTATTGTTTATCGTTTTTATTCCGACTTGGTTGAGCCAAACAAAATGGACGAGAAACCGTTTTTGGAATTTAATATCACAGAAATAAAGGACAACCAAATTGAAGAACTCAAAAAGTTTCACAAGACAGTTTTTGACGCTGAGAGCATTGTAAACACAGCAAGTGAGTTGAAATTTACAAATGAGTTAAAGAGTTTAATTCAACAAGAACTTATCAATCCAACACCTGACTTTGTAAAACACTTTGCACGACAAGTTTACCCAAGCATTGTAACAGCAAAAGTTTTGGAGCAGTTCACAACCTTGACAAAAAAATCAATTCAACAACATATCAGTGATTTAATTACCGAACGACTAAAAACCGCATTGACAAAGGAAGACGAAGCAACTAAAGAGCAGGAAGCTATTCAAGCAGAACTGACAAAAGAAGAAGCAAATAAAGTTGTTACGACAGAAGAAGAACGTGAAGGATTTATGATAGTAAAAACAATCTTGCGACAAAAAATAAGTGCAAAGAGAATTTCATATAGAGATGCTCAATCCTATTTGGCAATCTTACTTGACGATAACAACCGTAAAACAGTTTGCCGGCTTTATTTAAACGGCGGTAAAAAATTTCTTGTAATACTTGACGACAAGAAAAAAGAAATTAAAAATGAAATTACAACGCTTGACGACATTTTCAAACATTCAGAAACGCTTTTAAAAATTGTTGAGAGTTACGACAAATCAAAAGACCCAGCATAAATCTGAAATAACTGAACTTCAGACGAACAGAAAGGCAGCCGATAACAAAAGTATTGCTGCAAGTGGGGCTGGACGTTGAAACTTCGGCTTTTTGCATCGCTATACTTTTGTTCCGGCAGACGAGTTTCAATTTGGCTTTTTGTTGTTAACTTAAACTTTATATTTTTAATTGGGCAGCGGTTCCGGGCTGGACGTTATAAAATATCCCACCTGCAGCAATACTTGCCCGTCAGACTGTGAAAAAACTCTCCATCCCCTAAAAATCAGCCTGTACAATTTCATCTAAACCTTACAGCGGTTAATTTAAACAGCCTTTAAAAAAATTATTGGGTAGCTTTTCAAAAAATGCGATGGCTCATTTTGGCTG
>JANOVD010000036.1:0-2404 GCA_031417255.1 Chitinophagaceae bacterium | reverse complement strand
AATGAAGATGGTAAATGCAGTTATCGGCGGCGAAGGTAATGGTGGTATTATTGTACCCGATCTGCATTACGGCCGTGATGCTTTAATCGGTATTGCACTTTTTTTAACCCATCTTGCCAAAAGCAAAAAAACCACCAGGCAGTTACGCAATACCTATCCCGATTATTTCATCAGTAAAAATAAAATTGAACTAAGCAACGGTACCGATGTAAAAACTATTTTTGAAAACATTAAGGACCTGTATAAAAATAACCCGATAAATGCAGAAGACGGTTTAAAGATTGAGTTTGACAACGACTGGGTACATTTACGCACCAGCAATACCGAACCCATCATTCGTATTTATGCCGAAAGCGATTTTGAATCGAAGGCAGATAATATTGCAAAAAAACTGATGCAGGATATTGGGAAGATGATGTAAAAGACGCCCCCTGAAGGGGAAACTGGGAGTAAGCGAATAAAAAGAGTATCAACTTCTTTATCAGTGAAATACAAAAACTGGCAGAGAAAATTATAAACCTAAAACAAAGTTCCCCTTTAGGGGACAGGGGCCAATGAACCGCATATATTTCGACAACGCCGCCACCACCGCACTCGATTCACAGGTGCTGGAAACCATGATGCCTTACTTAACAGAAAAGTTTGGTAACCCTTCTTCCATTTATTCTTATGGCAGAGAAACAAGAATGGCCATTGAAACTGCCCGCAAAACGGTTGCAAAAATTTTAAATGCTCACCCCGCCGAAATATTTTTTACCAGCGGCGGCACCGAGAGCAGCAACACCGCTATTTCATCTGCAGTACGTGATCTTGGTTGCAAACATATCATCACTTCTAAAATTGAACACCACGCCGTAACACATTCTGTTGAGCATATAGATAATATGGACATTGCCAAAGTGAGCTATGTAAAATTATTACCCAACGGCCATGTTGATATTGAAGACCTGGAAAAATTACTGGCAGCCGCCGAAGAAAAAACACTGGTTACTTTAATGCATGCCAACAATGAAATTGGGAATATTTTAGACATTCATGCAGTGGGCAATTTATGCAAACTGTATGGCGCCATTTTTCATTGCGATACCGTACAAACGGTTGGCCACTTTCCTTTTGATCTACGCAACACACCAGTACATTTTATTACCGGTGCTGCACATAAATTTCACGGGCCAAAAGGCGTGGGCATTTTATACATCAACGAAAATGTAAAAATAAAACCCTTTGTGCATGGCGGCGCACAGGAACGTAACATGCGTGCCGGCACCGAAAACCTCTACGGCATTGTTGGTTTTGCCAAAGCGCTTGAAATGGCAACCGCCTCCCACGAAGAAGACATGGCCTACATCGGCACGTTGAAGTATTACATGATGGATGAATTAAAAAAACACATACCCGGTGTTGGTTTTAACGGCGATGCATTGGGCCGATGTTTGTACACGGTGCTCAGCGCCAGTTTTCCCAAGACAGAAAAATCGGAGATGATACTTTTCAATCTCGACATTAATAATATTTGTGCCAGCGGCGGCAGCGCCTGCACCAGTGGCGCCGACCAGGGCAGCCATGTCATCCGTGCCATCAACAACAATCCCAACCAGGTAACCGTGCGTTTTAGTTTTAGTAAACACAATATTAAGGCAGAGGTTGATACGGTGGTGGAGAAGTTGAAGGAAATCGTGTAGGAACACGCCTTGTGGCGTGTTCATATAAATTCGCCCATGGGCGAATTCTTTTGATTTTTGCCTTTGGCAAAAACAGAACATGCCGCAAGGCGTGTTCCTACTAAAATAATTTTTATACTTTTGAACTCGCCATAAGGCGAATTCCTACGTGTACAAAAAACAGAAACAATACCGCCTTTACAATTTTGATTATTCGCAGGATGGTCATTATTTTATAACCATCGTTACCAAAGACAGGGAACATTTTTTTGGAGAAATCGTTAACAAGGAAATGATATACTCGCCGATTGGGGAATACGTAAAAAATAATATCCTCAAATTTTATGTAAATGAAAGCCTGGAAAATCCTTATCAAAATAATCCTTACTTCATCAATGGTAATCCCACACTTATTGGCATAACAGAATGGTCGGTTTTACCCAATCACATTCATATCATCATTGAAATAATAAATAAGGTACAAAAAGATTACACAGCCATCACAGGTTTATCTCCATTATCCAAAGGTTCTTTAAGTTCATTTACAAATCATTTTAAAGGCCACATAAAAAAGTGGTGTACAGTTAATAATTTTAACGATTTTAGCTGGCAAAGCAGATTTCACGACAGAGTTATTCGGGATGAAAATGAATATGAAAAGATTGCATGGTACATTCAAAACAATGTGTTGAATTGGGATGCGGATGATTTGCATTTGTAGGAACACGCCTGTGGCGTGTTCT
>JANOVD010000035.1:0-4673 GCA_031417255.1 Chitinophagaceae bacterium | reverse complement strand
TTATTCTGCTTCGCAGAATTTTGGATTGATAGGATTCATTCTTATCTGTGTAAATCTATCTACACCATAGTATCGGTGTACTTTTTTATCCTATTTTTTTCGTAGAAAAAAAATCTGTGTTCATCCGTCCAACCCGTGTCATCCGTGTGCCTGTATTTTGTCGCCTATGCTATATTTAGTAAAAGATCAGTTTTAATCCTGCATGGCATCTATTTTTTTCTTAAGCGAAACAGCCATTCTTTCATTGATCTTTTTCAGTTCTTCATATTGCTGCAAGGCACCTTCCTTATTGTTTAATTCAGTATAGGCGTATCCTGAATAAAGAAAAGCAACATCAACAACTGATACTGCCAGGTTCTTTTTAAATTGATCAATGCATTCTGTAAATTTTTTTGTAGAACGGTAAGCATAACCTAATTCGCCATATGCAGGCTTATAGTTATTGTCAATTTCCAGCGCTTTTATAGCATAGGGAATGGCTTTATCATGTTCCTTTTTTGCATTGTGGGTCCACGCCAAGGCATAAAAGGTTTCTTTATTTGTACTGTCTGTTTTTAAAGCAGCGTTGTAAAAATACAGGGCAGAATCATAATTTGGCTTTGCATCTCTGTAAATCTTACCCATTCCAATCAAAGCCTCTGTATATATGGGATTAATAGCAAGTGCATTTTTATAATTACTCATGCCACCGTTCACGTTACCCGATTTTATGTAAATATTTCCTATTTCCACATAAGCAGAATCATAATCTTTTTTAAGCAATACGGCTTTATTAAAAGCGGTGAGGGCCTCGGTAAGCTTGTTGTTATTCTTATAAATAATACCGGATTTATAAAATTCGGCTGCAGGTTTTTTTTGTGCATTTGCAACCGAAAAAAACAATACCAAAAAGAGGAGGGGTAAAAATGATTTCAACATAAATCGGTTTTTTTATGCAAATTAAATTCTTCTGTTGTTTTTACAGCAATATAATTCGTTAATTTCTGTTAAACAGTTGTTTCAATTAGCACTTGCTGCCTTAACTTTGCCTGCTCAGATGAAATATTTTTTCAACATATTGTTTTTATTTGTTTTTTTCTTGTTTTTTACAGCAACCGTGCAGGCACAATGCGCTGTTTGTACCAAAACGGCTTTGCAAATGGGCGAAAAACCGGCACAGGGAATGAACACGGCTATTTTGTATTTAATGATGGCGCCTTTTGCCATTGTAGGGTTTATTGGCTACCGGTGGTGGAAGGGGAATAAGAAGTTTGAAGAGTAGGCAGTTGGCAGTTTGCAACCGAATCCTGCCCATTGCCAACTGCCAACTGCCAACTGCTGACTGTAAATCAGTAATATTCTTTAATAAAAGTATATAAATTAAATTCCTTACCGGCTTCTTCAATTTGTTGTTTCAGCAGTTTTTTATCAATAGCCATCATTTTCTTTTGTTGTATAAGATGAAAAGCTTTTTCGGCCAGCAGCCACGATCTTTTTTTATTTTCTTTTGCCAGTTCAAAGGCATCGGTTATCGTGTTTAATAATTCTGCAACACCTTCTTTTTGCGATGCAATGGTTTTTATTACCGGAACCGGCATGGTATGGTTATGAAAAGCAGGAGCCAGCATCAGCCGTAAGTTTTTTACAAACAGATCAGCATCGGGCCTGTCGGCTTTATTAACAACAAACACATCCGCAATCTCCATCAGCCCCGCTTTCATGGTTTGCACTTCATCACCGGCCTCGGGCACAACAACAACAACGGTAATATCGGCAAGGCCGGCAATCTCTATCTCACTTTGGCCTACACCAACCGTTTCAATAATAATATAATCATAACCGGCAACTTTCATCAAGTCGCTTATTTCAATAATTTTTGGATGCAATCCACCCAGCGAACCCCTTGTTGCCAATGAGCGTATAAAAACTTTTGGGTTATTGTACCATTCACTCATCCTGATACGGTCGCCAAGCAGGGCGCCTAAATTAAATGGCGATGAAGGATCAACACAAATAACCGCAACAGATTTTTCAACTTTAACCAATAAACCGATCAGGGCATCAACCAGCGTACTTTTGCCGGCGCCGGGCGGGCCCGTAATACCAATAATGGGCGTTTGTGAAGGCGGCAGTTGCTGCAACAGGTCTTCGTAACCGGTTACTTCATTCTCAATAAATGAAATGCAGCGGGCCAGCATTTTGGCATTGCCCTGTTTAATTTCATCAATCTGTTGTTGCCACATTCAACAAATTTCAATTTTCTGCATACAAATACCAAATTAATTAAGTTTACAACTTTGCCAAAGTTTTAAACTTTGGCAAAGTTTCTGCCAGGGCTTTTTTTATTGTTTCTTTGCAGGATGAATATCTCGGCTGTTATCATTACAAAAAATGAAGCACATATTATTGCCAATACTTTGCAGAGTTTGCAAACAGTTACCAACGATATTGTAATTGTTGACAGCGGCAGTACCGATGAAACCGTTGCTATTTGTAAACAGTTTAATGCAACCGTTATTGAAACCGGTTGGCAAGGTTACGGCATCAATAAAAATAAAGGCATTGCCGCTGCAAAAAACAACTGGATACTGAACGTGGATGCTGATGAAGCTATTGATGCGGAATTACAGCAAAGTCTGTTACAGTACAGCTTTACCAATGATGAAGAGGTGTTTAACATCCGCTTTAAAAATTTCTTTTGTAATAAATGGATACGTTTTGGCGAATGGGGTTTCGATGCACACATACGACTGTTTAACCGAAAAAAAGTGCAATGGAATAATGCAGCCGTACATGAAGAACTGATTTTTCCGGAAGGGGTTAAAATAACCACACTGAAAGGGAATATCCTGCATTATACAGTACATGATAAGCAGGAATACGTGGTTAAAATGGATAATTATGCCCGGATGAATGCAGAAAAATATTTTGCTGCCCTAAAAAGATCAAATTTCTTTAAGCAATATTTTTCGCCGGTGTTTGCATTTTTGCAGCATTATATTTTCAGGCTTGGGTTTTTAGATGGCAGGGAGGGATTCATCATTGCAAAAACTACAGCACACTATACTTTTTTAAAATACCGGTATCTTAAAGAGATGAATAAAAATAACAGCACAAAAATAAATACCAACCCGTGACCAACTTCATCCCCATATTCCCACTGTCAACCGTTGTTTACCCCGGAGAGCAGCTTAACCTGCATATTTTTGAACCGAGATATAAACAACTTATTAAAGAAAGTGTTGAAACTAAAAAGCCCTTTGGCATACCAACAGTAATTGATGAAAAGATAAACGACATGGGCACACTGGTGCAGGTAATTGAAATAAGCAAGGTTTATGATGATGGTAAACTGGATATTAAAACCGAAGGCCTGCAGGTTTTCAGGATTCTGGAAATAATTGATGAATTACCCGATAAATTATACAGCGGCGCCATTGTAAATTATCCCGATAACCACGAAAAGGGCAACAGGGCTTTAATGCAGGGCATTGTAAAAGGCATTAAAGAATTGCACAAACTGCTTAAAATAGAAAAAAAATTTGCGAAACCGGATGCAGTATTATGGAGTTATGATGTGGCGCATCATGCAGGTATGTCGCTGCACGAAGAATATGAATTACTGGAGCTTTTACATGAACTGCAGCGCCAGGAATATTTAAAGCGGCATCTGAAAAAAGTACTTCCTTTGCTGGCCGAAATGGAAATGCTTAAAGAAAAAGTAAAACTGAACGGGCATTTTAAAAACCTGAAAGGACTGAATTAAGTTTAGAGGTTTAGGGTTTAGAAGTTTAGTTCAGCAGAATTTATACTAAACTTCTAAACCCTAAACTTCTAAACCCTAAACTAATTTTATGATAAAAACAATCTGCTTCGATTTTGGCAATACCCGTTTAAAAGCGGCGATTTTTGAAAATGAAAATTTTTCGGAAGAGATCGTTTTACCCAATGATGAAACTGCAACCATTGAAAAATTATTGGCTCATCATCATCCGCAAAAAACAATTTTATCTTCGGTAATTGAGCATAATACCGAAATTGAAAACCTGCTTGCAACTAAAACAAAATTTCACAAACTATCACATCTTACCAAAGCAAATTTTACCACACCGGTGGGCAAGCCCGAAACTATTGGTGCCGATAGGCTGGCACTTTCTGCAGCCGCAGTTCATTTTTATCCGGGTAAAAATAACCTGGTGGTTGCGTTGGGCAGTTGCATCACCTATAATTTTATAAATCAGTACCACCAATTTATCGGTGGCAGCATTTCGCCGGGTATGGAAATGCGCTTTAAAGCCATGCAGGTTTTTACAGCAAAGCTGCCTTTGGTTGAAACCCCGATAGCTATCGGGGGGAATTTTCCTTTAATCGGCTACGATACCAAAACAAATATGCTGAGCGGCGTAATAGGCGGAATTACCTATGAAATAGACGGTTTCATTGACGAATACGCCCGAAAATACGGGAACTTTAACGTGGTTTTAACCGGGGGTGATACAAGCTATTTTGCCGGTCAACTTAAAAACAAGATATTTGCCGACCCTTATTTCTTATTTAAAGGATTATATGCACTCAGTGAAACTAACAATGGCTAAAATTTTAATCGTACTTTTTGTGGCTTGTGGCTTGCAAATGAGTGCATTCGCACAGGAAAATTCTCCTTATTCAAGATACGCAATAGGCGACCTTACACC
>JANOVD010000034.1:0-7915 GCA_031417255.1 Chitinophagaceae bacterium | reverse complement strand
CCAATAATAAGGTAGGGCTGAAAGCCTTCTGAGCCTACCAGCAATTTTTTACGGTTGCCATAGAAAACAGGGTCGCCGCTTTCATCTATGAAAAGGTATATTTTATGTATGTGTTGTTGTTCCTTCATAAATTTTTACAATAACCAATTTTTTAATGCTGCAACAAATTGTCTTTCACTTAAAGATAACTCTTCTTTAAAAAGTTTCATTTGTATGTTGTTATACTTTTTGCCAATTACACCACCTGCAATATGTTTTACAAGCTGCGAATTTTGCAATAAGAAATAGCCTTCCATATCTTCCACTCCCAGCACCCAACGCATATTCTTTTCAAAGTAAACTGGCAGCCTTGAAAGTATCTCTGGCTGAAAGCCCCCTCCTTTACTATGCCCAGTTGAAAGGCGGCCATGACTTCGTTTATGATACTTTATTTCGATAAAATATAAAGCTGGCTTTTTACCATTCCTGCATAAAAGCACATCAACTGCCTTTTTATTTTGAAACATGATAAGTTCTTTATCTTTTGGTAAGATATATTTCCGTATCAGGTTTCGTATGTGTTCCTCAAATAATTTTTCGTTTTCAAATGGCATAGTGCAAAATAATTTAAGGTGTATTTACTTCTGCCAGGCGTACTGCAAATGTTTTTCCATCATATTCTAAAGCGTTTGATAAGTCTGCCGAAGGAGCAAACGTAAACCTATTGCACATTTCTAAATATGCTTCCTTAATGGTGTCAAATACCTCTTCATCATTGTTGACAGTTCCATTATCACTTACACCAATAACTTTGCATTTTCCGTAAATGGATATTCTTTCGGGTTTACCATCCTCCTCCACTAATACAACCCTTTCTTGTGTTTTCATTCTTACAGAAAAGAAAGTGCCATCAGGCTTATTCAGGATAAAGTTTAAATTCTTGTTAGCTGAAAGAAATAAACGTCCTCTCTTAATCTTCTGTAACTCTTTAGTAATTAAAATTAATTTTTGCAATTCGGTTTTAAATAAAGGGGCTTCATTATCGTTATGTGCTAAGGGGTTTAAAAGTAAATCCTTATAGGTTTTCAAGTCTTTTAAAGGGGCATAGTTAATACCTTCTTTATTACAAAAGTTGTTTAAACAAATAATTAAATCATTCAGTTTTTTGTCAACCATTCTCGTTACTCCATCTTCTGTTTTAGGCTCTTTCCGTAATGATTCCGGGAGCAATTCTGTAAGAAGCCTTTCAACTTCCTTTCTTAGATAAATGCCACAAGCAGGGTAATCATGCTGATTTAAAAAGTCTTCGGCTACTAAAACACTGTCTTTATCAGGTTTGAAATATGGTTTAGCATTTGTTGCAATGCCATCCTGATACATTTCTATAAATGACCACACAGCTTTATTGTATTGCGTTTCGATGGTTCGTTTCGTTAGATTGAAAAACTGCTTGTCGTGTGTAAAAATGAAAAGCTGGTATTTATTAATGTAGTCGTTCAATAAAAGCTTCAATACAATTTGCCTGTTACTCATGTCAAGGCTAATCAATAAATCATCCAGAGCTAAAACATTAAGTCGGGTATTATCCAACAATCTTTTTTCTAAAATCCCTAATCTTATTGCTAAGCCAATAGCAGTTTTTTTTGCCTCATTCAAAAAGGAATGTGGCTTTTTAACCACATTGACCTTACCATAATACCGTGGGACTAAAAGCTCAATCTGAGGCTGGGTATAATTTATTCTTGAATTTGTCCTATTTAAAGTGAATGTGAAAGGAGTGTATTTTAGTTCAATTTCCATATCATACTCAAACTCGTCTTTTAAAAGTTGGTTTGCCCTTACTGTAACCTGACCTAATAATGCCCTGAGTTGCAAATTAAAAGCATCCACTAAGGCTTTGTACTGGTCGTGAGTAGTTGAGCCAGGTGAGGGAAATTTTTTGGCTGTTGCATCTTTTTCTAATCCTTCATAAATCCGTTCCCAGGCATTATCAAAGTATGGAAAAACAAAAGGGGCTGGAGCCCTGAAAGGCAAATAGCGGAATATCTCTTCTTCAAACATATTAAACAGATGCAGGTCGTATCTGTGATATGTTCTCATAAAACTTGCCACAACATTGTAATCAATAAAGTCGCTGCTAACTGCACTTAACTGTACATCCTCAACATCCTTTACATTTTTTCGATTGTCCAAAGCTATTATGTAATCACTGCCATCATCTAACTTCATTCGCACAAAAGAATCAGCCCCGGCTGCGGCATGGATATTAATAAGATTCTTTGGGTCTCCTTCGGTAAAATAACAGTTTATATTAGCATCGTCTTTAAAACTGCATTGCAGAAGTGTATAAACAGCCCAATAGATAGAAGATTTACCACTGCCGTTTTCTCCCCATACCAATAGATTTTTATTGCCGACTTTAAGAGTATTATCAGTGTCGGTGAAAAACTTGAAGTTGAATAACTGTAATTCGTCTATACGTTTCATTAGCTGATGTGTGAGTTAATAATGGCTAATAAATCTTTACTCAAAATATTTGCTTTAAGCAAAGTATTACGTATTGGGTTTTGCTGCTCATTCAGCCAATGATAAAACCTTACTACCATTTCTGCTTCCTCATTTTCTTTAAGCGGTTTTATATCCTTTAAGTGTTCCAGAATTTTAAGCCCTGCATTTTCTAAATCATTTGGAAAGTATATTTCAAAAATGGCATGGTCTATTACCTCTTCAATTGAGTGTATGATTAGGTCGTTATCAATATATTTTATCAACTGCTGTTCCCTGGGCTGGTGAACAAACAGAATATAATCCACAAGGGTTTCAAAAATATACTGCTTATCTGTTGTAGCAATGGGAATATCCAACAAGGGTACTTTATCTACCTGGTACAAATTACCCTGCAACTTGCCTTTGTATTTGAGCCAAAAAGCTACCAGTTTTGAGTTAAGTAAAGCTGTTAGATATTTTAAGTTTGCTCGTTCTGTTTTAATTACAAAATAAGTTTGAGATACATAACAGTCAAAATCTGTATAAGTAAATGTTGGACGATGACATTTTCTTAGCGACATAATTTTCTCACCTACAAAAAATCTTTCGTCACGGCTACGATGCAGTCCATAAGGACGAAAATCAGAAGTAATTACCTTCTTGAATCTTTCTAAGTGAGCTTTAATATTTGGATAATTATTTATTTCCTTTCTCACTTCAGATGTAGTGTAAATTATCCATTCCTTGTTTTCCTTTTTGCCAAAATACCTACCCAATTCATCAGTACTGAAAAAGGGCTTTATTAGTTTCATTTCATCCTCCGGCAATTCTAATTCCTTTAATTGGTTATCTCTTAATTGAAATATACCTTCTCCTTCCACATAAGCACTGCCAAGCTTTTCAGCATTCTTTTTATTAAGATAGTCCTGCGGTGCTACTATACCTTGAGCAACTTCCTTCTCAGTAAGATTTAGTTTCCCTGCTGCTATTACTTTTACAAGTATTTTTTCGATTTCAGGGTCATTAAAACTGATATAATTTCCAAACAGGATTTTCGGTATTAGTGTAATTGTTTGATGGATGTACTCTCCTCTGTCTTTATTAGAATCATCCAAAAACAAACTTAAAAACTCTTTATCAATATTATCAACTAATAGCTTTGAATATTCAGCCTCATAACTTTCGTTAGGAGTTATTTTTTTCAAAACATAAATCATTGTCTGAATACCTGCACTCTGAAATACTTTATAATTTCCAAAGTCAACAAAAGAAAGGATTTCGGTTTCATGTAATACTTTTTCTCTGAACTTGGCTGCACCAGCACTTGTAATCCAATTGTTTTGAGCTATAAAACATTGTATGCCGCCATCCTCTTTCAGTATATCAATACAAAAGCAGGCAAAGAAATACCAAATATCCATTTTGCCCATGTAGTAAGGGCTGTCTCGTAAACCATCAAAGGCATTGCGGTTAGTATATTCCTTTATGTAGGGTGGGTTGCCAATTATAATATCAAACTTCCCTTTATCAAATACATCTTTAAAATACAAGTGCCAAAGGAAATAAGGCCGTTCCGCTTTAGTTTCAAAATTCCACAGTAACTCCCGTTGGGTATTGCGGCTTTGCAGTTGCTCTTTTTTTTGCACTATTAACTTAGCTTCTTTGCTGTGTTCTAAAAAATGCTCTTTCTGTGCTTGTGATAAACGTTCGATATGCCTTTCAATTTTGCTTTCGAGTGTAGCTATTTCAATTAGCAATTTATTTTCGTACTCCTCTAATTTTTTATCGATGTGGTTTATTACAATGCCATCAATCTCTTTGTGTATTTCCTGTTTTCTTTCTTTATTTTTTTCAATAAAATAGTTGTCTATTAATTCTGTCAATCGGTCATTATCAAAAAGTTCAGATTGTTCTGGCTCCTCCATCTCCGCAAATAGTTTTTTAGGCTTGTGCAGGGTAACAACTGTTTTAGTGGTAGCCACTTTACTTAAATCAATATCTCCATATTTTTCTAAAACACTATTGCCCTGCATTATCTTATAATCAAGATTAGGCAAAGGTTGTGGCTTTGTTTCGTCCACTACCAAGGCAAGCCAGAAACGTAACCGGGCAATATCTACTGCACCTTTTTCTAAATCTACCCCGTATATGGAATTTTGAATGATGTCTTTCTTTACTTTGGCGGCATCAAACGCCTTTTTAATATTTTTCAGTTCATGTAAATTATAGAAGGCATTAAATATTACTTTCAACACCCCCATAGGAAATGCCCCTGAGCCAATGGCAGGGTCGCAAACTTTTACTGCTTTTAAATGCTTTTCTATTTCTGCAATATTGTTTTGTATGAAAGTTGAATGCTGATTGTATTTTATGAAGGCATCAATATCGTTAGTAGTATTATTTAATTTGCCTTTCAGGTAATGAATAATACTTTGCTGGCTCATGTAATGAACCACTTCCTTCGGCGTATAATAAGTACCCTTATCCCGGTTATCATCCAGCAGGTTTTCAAAAATATGGCCCAACATTTCTGGGTCAATTCCTACTTCGTGGTCTTCGGGACTATTCTCATCAATCGTAAAATTATATTGCTCAAAAAACTCAAATAGGTTAGCAAAATAATGCTCTGGGAAATCAATCTTTTTGCCTTTTGGAAAATCATCATCAAACAATCCACCATTCAGGTAAGGTACACTTACATCTTTGCCATCGGCAAAAGGAGTTTTGCCATTTATGTGAAATACAAAATTTAGTCTGTCCTCATTATTGAGGGTATTAAAGAACAATTCTGAAAGATACTTGCTATGGAATTTATTTTTGGTTTTACAATCTGTAAAAAGCTGGTGAATAAAATTCTGTTTGCCTTTTTCCCATATCACTTCTTTGCCTGTTGGCGGAGTAGGAACACCCATCCAACTTTTACGTTGCAGAAAATAAAGAAATACTAACCTGCCCAATAGTTTTTTGGTAAAGTCCCGGGCTGGCAATTCATTTTTTATTTTGTCGGCGGCCTTTTCTTTTTTGTCTATGTCAAAAATATTATACCGGATAGCTTTATCTTCTATTAAGTAGGTGTTGAATATTTCGTATTGTTCTTTGTACTTTTTGAAAAACTCGTTGTTCAATTTTTCAACTGAGAAAGCCTCAATAACATCTTTAAGCTCAAAATGAAAATCGTTTTTCTTTGCGGCCAATTCCTTTAACCTTTTTGCTGCTGTCGTACCACTTTCATTTTCGCCTAATAAGTAAGTATATCGTTTGGGATTTGTTTTAAACTCTTCCAAACTGCCCTCTTCATTAAACTTGGTTTCTCTGCAAATGAGGGAGAGCCTGTAATCAGTTTGGTATTTATCTTCTGAAATATAAAATATAAGGATACCGTGGTTATTTGCCTGGTCAATAAATTTCAAAGTGAGGTTATGAAAGCCAACCCTGCTTTTTGAAATACTAAATTCCTTTTTAACCTTCGCTTCCAGTATTATTATACGCTTTCCATCAGTTAAAGTAATATCACCTTTTTGATGTATGTATTTTGTTTTGCCTGAATTGTCATCAACGGATACGATAGACTTTTCAAAACTCACATCAGGAAAGGTAAAGTCAATAATCCTGCTCCATTGGGCAAAATCATATTCGCTGGTTAATATCTGCTTAATATCTTTCTCGTTCATTATTACTGTTGCTATTAACTATCAAAACTCTCAGAGATGATAATTTCGGGTTTAAACTCTTTGATATTAAATATAGGCTGTAAGCCTTCTACTGCATCATCCTCCGCAGCTTGCAAGGGATATTTATTCAGTAACTTAATTACCTCTTCCAATAATACTGCTGGTTTTAATGGAGTAGTTTTTACAGCCTTTGCCAGCTTGTTTACATCTCTCTGCAAATTTTGAAATTTACCTAACCGAATAGCAGTTTTAGCATTTTGTAATAACTCTTTTTCGAGTGGGTTCGCTAATTGCATATTGGTGAAAGCATCTAAAAAAAATAAAGCTCTCTTTTCATTAGGGCCTTGTGTAGTATCTACTTTTCTTTCCTTACTTTTTTCCTCTTCTAACTTATGTGCAAATAACTCTATTGCATGTTGTACCTGTTCGTGGTGATTGCTATGTAAAGGAATAGATTCCTCTGTATGTTTGGCGAAATATTCTTTTTCTGCCTGCAAAAAAGTAAGCTCCTCAATTTCGTCATTGTCTTTTACTAATAAAAAGGCATCCCGTTTATCGTTGCGGATAAAAGTAATAGTGCTATTTGTAAGTTTATCATTTGTTCTGCCAACCCTTGCCCTTACCGGCATATTCTTAATTTGTTTGAACTTATCCGGGTTATCTTTTTTGAATTTCCGAAGTTCCAAAAGGATTCTTAGTTTTTCATCCTTTTCCTCGTTTACTGTTTTATCAAACAAGCCAAATGTTTCAAATACTTCATCGGGTGAATATATCTGGCTGTCTTCTCCCATTGCAGAGTGAAATGCCTGCAATTTCATAATAGCTTTTTTCTCTAATTCAATATCACTATTCACTTTGGCAGTAGGGAAAAAATTATAAATATGAATGGTGCTTGCCTTTGAACCAATACGGTTTACCCTGCCTATTCGTTGCATTAAACGGGTGCTATTCCATGGGGTGTCATAATTTACTACAATATTTGCCCGGTGCAGGTTGATACCTTCCGCCAATACTTCGGTAGAAATTATTATGTTATAATCATCCCTCTGTTCAATAAGCGGAATATTTGCATCAAAGTTTGCTCTGATGTATGGCATCTTATCTTTTCTGTTGCCGCTATCCACTACTAATATTTTATCAAAGCTGGCCTTATGTAGTTTATCTTTTAAGTACGTTGTAGTTTCTTTTGATTCTGAGAATACCACCAGCTTTTGGTCTTTGTTAATCGCTTTATTGAACAGCTTGTTATTGAGGTAGTCAATAAATACATCCAGTTTAGGGTCCTGGTCAATCTTACTCCAATCAGTTACTAATTCATCTAATAATAGTTTATCACTTTTTAAGCCTGTAACAAAACCGAGCTCAAAATCATCGCTATTACAAATTTCAATAGTCGGGTCTGTGTCTGCTAAGTCAGTGAGCAATTTTATTAATTCCTCTTCTTTGCCATCATTGATATAGTCATTTACTCCAACATTTGGTGCAATATATATGCGGTCATTGTCAAACATTTTTACCATCGCATTGGTAGCAATAGAAAAACGGTTAAGTGATTGTGTAAAAGCATGAAAACTACTATCAATACGTTTTACGAGCAGCGTTTTCATAATAAATGCCAACTGGGTAGAAATCATATCGGCTTTATCATACTTCGCTTTTTTGTAAGGCTTTAAGTATTTGATAGCCTGGTAACGATTGTAGGTAAGCCCTTTAGTGGGATGGCTTAAATACAAAATTGTTTTATCGTATAAAGTATCTAATGCCTCATCTAACTGGTA
>JANOVD010000033.1:0-14325 GCA_031417255.1 Chitinophagaceae bacterium | reverse complement strand
AGCGGCGATGTGTACGGTGTACAATTACCGGGCATTGCCGGTTTGTTTGAAGTATTAGACAAACATGCTCCCATGGTAAGTGCCTTAAAAGAAGGTAAACTGAAAATTTTAAAAGATAAAACACAAACTTAATCTTACAGCATTAAAAGCGGTTTTGTAGAAGTGTTGAACAATAAAACAACCGTGCTGGTAGAAGGCGCAGAGGAAATATAAAATAAGAAATTCTCAATATTCAGCCAAAAAAGGAGTAGTAACTTTAACTTACAATAGTACTATATTCCAGACCGTTTATTGTGTCAATGATATCCTTACCTGAACCCCAGCCCTTGTATTTACAATGGGTGCACTGGATGAAATGTATGGGTTAACCCGCCGCTGATCAAAGTATAATTTAATATTTACACGGTTGCTAAGGAAATAATCTATCGAAGGTGAAATGGTAATGTCTTTACTGCCACCGGTTGCAAAATTATTATCCTGGTCTAACCGGCTGTTGGCGGTTACATTATCCCTTATCTTAAAGTCGATGCGGAAGTTGATCTCATTTTCTAATTTATTTCCGGTACTGCCCTTGGGTGTTAAAAATTTAGGCCATTTTATATTGATAAAGCTCAGCGGATTTTTTAACCCTCTTTTACGGTAACCTGCCCCAATTGAAAATTCGGTACTGCGTACTTCGCTCAATTGAAAATCAACTAAGCTTAAACTGAGCTGGCGGGATTTTGAGTATTCAAACTTGGCCTGTACCTGGTTGGTGAAATCCATGCTAAATCCAATCAATGGAGAAAACTGTTCGCCAATACTGATATTGGGCACCAGGAAATAAGGAATATAATTATCGGATAACGTATCATAAAAAGAAGGATACCCAAACCTGGATACGTCCTGGTAAAGTAAGGCTGAGGTAAATCCATTCATGCTTAGGTTACCCGTGTACCCGTGTGATAAGGTGAAGTTGGTAAATATTTTGTCTAATCCTTTAACCCGGCTCAATCCGTTATAATCAACTTTCCAGTTTAGTTTGGGTACAATGCCACGGAACGGATTTGATTTAACATTCGGATTGTTTTGCCTGATAAGCGAAACCGTTTTTGGATCATCGCCGGTATATGCTGCGATAAATGAAGGTATCAATACATCAATGGCATATTTACCATATCCATAATAATAGCCCTCAGCATCTGGTGTAGTTTGGCCATTTACAATATTGTATTGATTAGCTTTTCCTAAACGTTCAGATAATATTAACCGGTAATCCTGGAATTTTTTAAATGTTTCGGAAACACGGTTAGGATCATATTTTCCGAACAGCGTTTTAAATGCTATATAGGAAACATCAAACCCTCCACCTGCATAAGGATTGAGGTGATTAAATTTGTGATTTATTCCACCACTGGTATCAATATATCTGAATGTTTCGGAATAATTTTTATTAAATGTTTTACTCAGGTTTAAGGTTATGTTTAAATCTCTTATTGGCTCTATTTGAGCAGACAATGTTAACCTTTGATCAAAAGATTGCATGAACACCGAATTGAATGTTGTGTCCTGAGTTATCAATCCCTTTCGGGCAGCCCTGTTCAACCAGGCGGTATCCGGTTGCCGCCCCAAAATAAAATCTACACCAGGCGCCATGCTCTTCCAGTTTTGTCCAACATATTTTGTACTGTCGGTATAACCCGGCAAACGGGTATGTGCATTTTCAGATAAAGAAACATTTACCTGTTTGATGCTGGTTAAAAGTTTACCAAAAACTTTCAGGCCTGAACTTACATAAGGTACGGCCGATTGATCAATTTTCTTTCTGTTTTTTACTACTTTCCTTCCGTTCTTTTTTATTAAGGTGTCCTTATATTTAGTGATCCTCGCTCTCCATCTTGCCTGATCTTCTTTATTGCCGGGCTGTTCCAGTTGCCTCATCCATTTTGATTTTTGATACAGGCGGGTAAAGTCGAACTGGGCAGTAGCTTCACTCTGCTGGCCGTTTTCAATAATATTACCCAACTCAACAGCCAAACGAGAAGCGCCTATCCAGTTATAAGATGCCTGGTAACGCAGGTTTACAGTTGTCCAGTCGAGCAACGGAAATTTAGCCGTTGGCAAAGTATAGGTAAAATTGGCAGAATGATTATACGTTGTATTACGGCCGCCTTTTAATAAATTCCTCCACACAGTATCTCTTTTTGCATCAGTATCCAATCTCCCTGCCGGTTCATCTATCCTGGAATTATTAATTGCAGTAAAATCAAAATTCAAGCTCTTGGTTAAATTCCACCTGAAAATATAATTGCGTTGAAACGTATAATACTTATCGTAGGTTTCGGGGATCTTGTATTTTGATGTACCAATGCTGCGTGGCCTGATGGCCCCAAACTGCCGGTTAACATCGGCCCTGAAACTTAACTGAGAAGGAATCAAATTAAAATTAAAATCTTTCACCAGGTCGAACCAATGTGTTTTTCTTTTTGTAAAGAATTTTATTTTTTTAAACGGCTCAATATATTTTGGCGATGGTGCAAAGTTGTATCCCAGTCCGTAACGGTGCCTGGTTATTTCATTATTTTCAATTAAAGGCGTGTGGCTTTTTATTTTGAGATAAGAATAACTGAAATCAAAATTTGAAAGATCGTACACTTTGGGCTTTTTGGTACTGGTTCTGTTTTTACGTACGTTGGTAAAGTTTAATGTGGTGGTTGATGTTAAATCAACAGCGCTGTTCTTAATTGAATCTCTATCCTTGTTGGGTGCATCTTTTAATTTATCCTTCAGCTTAACATCCATATCGTAAGGATCGTACTCGGGTTTGCTAACCAATTGCGAATAACTTGCAAAAACCGGAATTGATAATGCTGCTTTCTTTGGCAAAAGTTTACCCACCTCAAGGTTGGCTGTTACATCAAACTGGTAAAAATCATCACGGTAACGTTCGTTAATCCTTTGCTCAAGGGTACCAAAACCGCTACTGTGTATATTACCCGATACTGATATGGTTCCCAGGTCGGAGAGGTTCAGGTCAATCCTGCCCAAAGCAGCCCAGCCGCCATGTTCATCAATTGATGATAACCTTAATTCATTTACCCATATTTCGCCGCATGCTGTTGCAGCAGCATTGGTATTTTCAACTCCAATTAATATGCCTCTTATTTCGGCAAGGTTGGGGTTACCCATTACAGAAAACAGTTGGCCGTTTTTCTGCAACTGGCGGTATATTACGGTTGGCAATGCGCCCAAATCATTGTTCCTGGCCTGTTTTAATTTTACCAGGGTTTGCAGATCAATATCGAGTGAATTGCCGGGTATCCATAAAGTATCATTGTATTCCGGTGAATCTGGATTGAAAATGGCACCCGCATTTAAGGGTGTTAAATTCAATGGTATTCTTATTTCATAAAAGTTATTTATAAAATCGGTACCCATTCTAATTACAGCAGTAAGGTCTTTATCAGCAAGCGGAGGGCCGGTTTGCTTTTTTTCTGCATGTATGTACATTTGCATTTTGCGAAACTGGCGAAGGTCTCTGTTAGCAAATGTTTGCTGCACAGCCCTTGCATCGCCTTTGGCAAGATTGCAAAACTGTAAACTTAATGCCTGTTCGTTCAACAACAGGTTAACGCCATTGTTGCTTAAGGTTTGAACCCTTTCAATTTCGGTTGGTGTACGGTATGGTAAAGGTGTACGTTTATCATTCTCTTCAATATTTACTGCGCCCTGGTTAAAGGTTGTTGCACCCGGTGGCAACTGAGTATATATACCAAGCGTATCAATTTTATAAGGGAATTTGCGCCATACATTCCTGGTTAACTGCAGTTCGCCAAAACGCATTACTACACTGTCTTCAAAATCTGTCATGAACATCCTGATAAAACGGATTGATTTAAAATCGGGGATGTTGCCGATCTTTCGGTCGTACTGACCGATTGGGATACGGAACTGGTACCAGGTTTCATTACGTTGTCCGCTGTTTGCCAGGTTTACGGTAACCACTTTTTTATCAACAATAAAGTTAGTACCAATGGCCATTTCGGGCTGGCTTGGTGGTTTTATATCAACGATGTACTGAAAATATTCTTCTGTTTGGTTTAAGGTATTATCACGGTTCAGGTCTTCTGCATCGGGATATAAAGTAGCCGCTGAAGAAAAGGTTGAACCTGCTGTAGCAACCGGTGAATTACCCTGTGGATTATTGAATTGTTTATATCGGCCCAAAATACCAAGCCCCTGCTGGTCCAGGTCATCGCCACGGTAATGATGATAATTATCATTTGAAGGATCGGCCAAAGCCTGCTGATATGCAGCCGCAGAAACTACGCCTTGCAATTGGGTAAGGTAAGCCTGTCTTTTATTTACCTCTGCTGTATCATCCAAACCATCAAAACCAATATCCTGGTATTTTCTGTCTTCGGGATCGTTACTGAAAGCATTGGTAACCTGGAATGTGTTTACAGGCACCCTGCCCCAGTTTGAATTATCAACCGGCGATGGTGCATTGGGTGTAGGCAATCCGTTTTCGTAAAAACGTTTTCCGTCTCTTAAAATATCTTCCGAAATATTACCCAGGTTAAAATAAAGTTTACCTCCTGTAGAATTACTTTGAACTAAATTTTTGGCAGGAAAATCAATAAACGGATCCTGCATCCAGAATTCAATAAACTCAATATTGGCTGTTTCAAAATCGGGTTGATCAATACTACGCATTAAACCTCCCCACCGTTTTTTTGGATTTAATAATTTTCCGTTTGGAGCTACACTTCCAAAAGTATTGTCATAATTATAAGGCCCTTTATCGGTAGGATAATAAGCCAGGTCAAAAGTTGTAAGTAAACTCTCCCCAAAACCGGTTGTTCTGGAAGGAAAAATTTCACGCTGGTAAACCTGCCTTACCCTGGGGTCGCTTAATTCGGTAGAATTATTGGAGAAAGGATTATTTGATCCTTTGTATTGCTGTAATGTAGGCTCTATCTGATACCAGGCAATTTTTGCCCTGTTTTTTCCATAATTAATATCATTATTTAAAGTAGCTTCCGGAAAAATTTCTACACCCAACCTGTCAGTTGCTTTGTATGGTGCCGATGCTAATGCCCAACTGATTGGCGGAAAGCGAAGGTCGTAACCCGATTGTGTTCCGTCAAAGTCATCAATATTAATAATTCCTTTTGAGCCCTTACCTATCTGTGGCGCATGGCCGGGTTTTAAAAAGGCTCCTTCGGCAAACATGTTAAGCGAAGATGGTGCTGTGGTTTTATAAAACGGCAGCTTATCTAAAATTTTGGTAAGCCTGGGAACATCTTTTCTGTAGTTTACATCAAGCCCGTACATGGAATTACGGATGGGTTCGTTGGTGCCGCCATTAGTACTGTTATCGTAACTTACTTTACTAAAGAAAGGCCTTTCGCTCAAGCGAACAACTGTACCTCCAAAAGATAATTGTGTTTTGGCTGTATTTTTAGCCATATAATCCCAGCGAAGGGCCATATAACTTTTTTGCTGCAAACCAAACGATGCATTGTTTTCGTAATTCACCTGTACCGGAATACCCGAATTGATGATAGCTGAATTGGTAATTCTTATAGTTCCAAGATCGTAATTAATATCATAATCAAGCCCTTCAATCAACACCCTTCCGCCGGCAGATACGGTAACCGAACCACGGGGAATATTATAACCGATGCTGATATCGGCGGAGCCTGAAATTTTTGCAGAACCTTTTAATACAAACCGGTTAAGATTAGGAAACTGCTGCGCCACAGCTTTTATGGAATCGTACAGGGCATAAAACAGGCTGTCTTTTATATTGGGCAAATTAGGGTTTGTATAAATGCCCTGGGCAAGGTCTCGTCCAAAGGGTTCCAGCACCGGGAACATTACCCGGCTGAATTGTGAGTACACTGTAAATCCTTCCACATAATCAAAAACTCCATCCGGCTGCGGATCAAGCTGGTTATTTAACCGGTCGAGGTTGATAAGTGAAATTATAGGAGTGCCCTGGTTCTTATCTCCAAACGGAACATAACGTTTCCATCCCAGGCCGGGTTCCTGGTACAATACATCTAATTTAAAATCTGTTGCTGTTAATGTACCGTAACCAATGGCATACACATTTTTCATCATCAGGTGCCAGATGGGTAAAGTTGGGCGCTGCGATGTGGCTTTTAATAATTTTAAGAATAATATTTTTTGTGTGGCCAGTGCGCTGTCGGGTGGCAGGTCCTGCGAAAATTCGCCCACCTGGTAAATTTTTCCGTTGTAGGAATATTGATAAGCCACACCCAATACTTCATCGGTTTGCAATGGTTGACTTAAAGAAATAAAACCTACCTGGCGGTTAAAAATATATTGTGATGAATCGAGTTTGCGTGCAAAAGTTTTTTCAAAATCCTGAATAGGTTGCAGGTTCAAACCAATCAGATTATTAAAAACTGCTGATGCATTTCTGTTACTTGGATCTGAAATAATTGTTGAATAAAACGGGTTGCTGCCGTTAGTAGGTATTCCCGAAACTGGTCCGCCGGTTTCGCCCAGGCTTGCCAAACCAACTACATCCCTGGTTTCGGTTGTAATACCGATACGGTTGGTAACCCAAACTTCCAGTCTTAATATTTGAATGGGTGCGGTTATGGCCGGCAACTTACCCATTACGCCATTATATTTTTCTTTAAAATACTGAGCCAATAAAAAATGCCTGTTCTCTTCATATTCATCGGCCTTAATTTCAAATAACTGCGATGCAGTACCACCTGCCAGGTTTGCCGATTGGCGCTGCGATTTTTGGTTGGCAATAACACCGGTTACAAACAGTTTACCAAACTGCAGTGTTGTTTTTACACCAAACAGTTGCTGGGCGCCGGGTATAAGTGTACTGCGTGAAGGAAAGGAAACATTTCCCAGTTCAAAGCGTTTTACAATCTCATCATCCAGGCCGGTATAATCCAGTTTAAGCTGGTTATCCTGCCCAAAGTTGGCTAGTGTATTGTAATTTATAGGGAATTTTAATTTGCCGCCAATATCTGCATTTACATTTACCTGGGCATTCATATCAAAATCAAAACCACCATTCTTCCTGGCTCTTTCGGGCAGGGTTGGGTTTTTAATATTTTGTCCCTGGTAACCTGCGGTTATATCTACATTTCCTTGCGGTGTTATATTTATTTTACCATTGCCAAACAGGCGGTTAAATAAATTATCGTACAAAGATAATTTTGGTTTTATGGTGCCCCTGTTAAGAATGCTTAATAAGTTTGAACGCCGTTGAAAATATTCAACTTCTGTTTGCCTGGCACGTATTTGCCAGTATTCATCAAAACTGTAAGAGGTGGTGGTGCGGTAATATTTTGTACCTATTTTTTCGTACACAATATATCGGCGTGTTTTGGGATCGTAAACCACCGAATCTCTGATATTGGCAGGCCTGTTAAAGTCGATTGTACTTCTCCGGTTATCACCGAGGAAATCGCCACGCCGGTCCCGGATGGGATAGCGCAGGCTATCGCCGTAATTGGGTACAACAGTATCACCTATATTAATCGGTAGATCGTAATAATAGGGGTTTGCCTGTACTGAATTTGAATGAAGTAAAAACAGTGTAACCGCCAATACAACAAAGCCAATCAGTCTCAATTTTTTTGATCTTATAAGCAACATCCGGTAAATCAGTTAATGTAGCGTTCTTTCAAATGGCTTTAAGGGCTTTTTTAATTAAGTCTTCTAATTTTGATACGGTTGGTTCGGCACGGATAATTTTTTGGATAGCATTTTCTGCCTGTAATCTTGAAATTCCGAGAGCAGTTAAGGCATTTAACGCATCTGTTTCCAAACTATTGCCCATGTGTATGGAAAGATTTGCGTCCGATGCTCCTTTACCCAATTTATCCTTTAATTCCAACACCAGCCTTTCGGCAGTTTTTTTTCCTATTCCTTTGACACTTTCCAGCAGCTTTATGTTGCTTTGAACTATCGCTAAACTCACTTCTTCCGGTTTTAAGGAAGATAACATCATTCTTGCAGTAGCAGCACCCACTCCCGAAACTCCCGTTAACAGCACAAACATATCTTTTTCCTGCTTATCAAAAAAACCAAATAACATATGGGCATCTTCCTTAACCTGAAGATGTGTAAATAATTTACCATGCTCCAGGTTTTGTATGTGCGAATAGGTATTCAGGCTGATATTAACTTCATACCCCACGCCATTTACATCAACATAAACCTGTGCCGGGCTTTTATACGTAAACTTTCCTTGCAAATATGCGTACATAATTAATATACAGTCAATAGCGAAAATAAGGATAATTTGTGAGCCGGGGCGCTAAAATACAATAAGGTTTTTTATGTATTTTTACTTTTCATTATCAATTTAAAAAATACACAAGTAAATACTGAGTTTGATGCAAAAAATAAATGCTGCCATTACTGCCGTAGGCGGTTATGTACCTGGGTACAGGCTTACCAATGCAGAACTTGAAAAAATGGTAGATACCAATGATGAATGGATACGTACCAGGACGGGTATTTCGGAACGACGGATTTTAAAGGAAGAAGGTAAAGGCAGCAGCGATCTTGCAGTACCGGCCGTATTGGAATTGTGCAAAAAAAGAGGCATCAGCCCCACAGAAATTGATTGTTTGATATGTGCAACTGTTACACCTGATATGGTTTTTCCGGCCACGGCAAATATTATATGTAGTAAGATCGGTGCTGATAATTCATTCAGTTTTGATATCATGGCTGCCTGTTCGGGCTTTTTATATGCCCTTACAACCGCTACTGCATTTATTGAAAGCGGAAGGTATAAAAAAGTAGTGGTGGTTGGTGTAGATAAAATGAGCAGTATTGTTGACTACAGCGATCGTACCACCTGTATTATTTTTGGCGATGGTGCCGGGGCTGTATTACTGGAGCCGGTTGAAGAAAACATTGGCATATTAGACAGTTTATTAAAAAGCGATGGTAGCGGAAGCCAGTACCTGCACATGAAAGCCGGTGGCTCGGTTAAACCATCAACCGTGGAAACTGTTTTGGCAAGAGAACATTATGTGTACCAGGAAGGGCAGGCTGTTTTTAAATTTGCAGTAAAAGGTATGGCCGATGTGAGTTTTGAATTAATGCAGCGAAACAATTTAACTGCCGATGATATTGCATGGCTGGTACCGCACCAGGCCAACCTGCGTATTATTGATGCAACTGCAAACCGCATGGGGCTGCCCAGGGAAAAAATAATGATCAATATTCAAAAATACGGCAACACCACAGCCGGTACATTGCCTTTATGTTTATGGGAATGGGAAAAGCAATTGAAAAAAGGCGACAATATAATACTGGCTGCATTTGGTGGCGGGTTTACCTGGGGCGCTACCTGGGTAAAGTGGGGGTATGATAGTAAATAAAATGAACTAATTTTATGTTTATAAAAATGGTATCATGAAAAAAATAATACTCTTTATATTTATTGGCTTTTTTGCTGCAGAAACCGAAAGCTATGCCCAATTCTCAAAATATATTATAAGGCTGAAAGATAAAGGCACTAATCCTTTTTCTATAAGTAATCCCATTCAATACCTTACGCAAAGATCAATTGACCGCAGAACAAGGTATGGTATTGCCATTGATTCAACAGATCTGCCAATTACGCCAAGATATATTGACAGCATACGTATGGCGGGTGCAGTAACCATTCTCAACACATCAAAATGGCTGAACCAGGTGGCTATACAAACTACCGATGCCGCAGCACTGGTTAAAATAAACGGCTTCCCGTTTGTGCTCAGTACCGGCCCAATGGCTCCACGTAATAACCTGGCCGATAAACCGGTAAACAAAAAGTTAGATGCTGAAATAACCGAAATACCTCCCCACAGGGCCCTGCGGGAAAACCCAAACCAATCAATAATTGCCGCCGATTATTATAGCTACGGACAAAGTTATGGACAGGTACACCTGCACAATGGTGAGTTTTTACACAACCGTGGTTTCAGGGGCCAGGGTATGCGGATGGCAGTTTTGGATGCAGGGTTTTTTAATTATTTAACCCTGCCTACATTCGACAGTATCCGTAATAACGGCCAGGTATTGGGCACCTGGGATTTTGTTGCCGGTAACGCCAGTGTTAATGAAGATCATCCTCATGGTACACAGTGTTTAAGTACCATTGCTGCAAACATGCCCGGAGTTTTTATGGGCACAGCACCTAAAACTTCTTTTTATTTATATCGTACCGAAGATGTGGCCAGTGAATACCCAATTGAAGAACAGAATTGGGTTGCAGGCATAGAAAGAGCCGACAGTTTGGGTATTGAAGTTTCTTCTACCTCCTTAGGTTATTTTACTTTCGATAATTCCATTTTTAATTATACCTATGCCAATATGGATGGCAATACAACGCTGAGTGCCCGTGGTGCAGATTTGGCTGCAAAAAAAGGGATCCTTTGTCTTTTTGCAGCTGGTAATGAAGGCAACAGCACCTGGCGTTTTATTATTACGCCATCAGATGCTGACAGTGTAATGGCTGTGGGTGCGGTAAGTACTTCGGGTGCTGTAGGCAGCTTCAGCAGTTATGGCCCCAGCAGCGATGGGCAAATAAAGCCTTCTGTTGCTGCAGTAGGTGTTGCTGCAGTAATTGCCAATACAACTACCGGCCAGCCGGGTTTTGGAAGCGGTACATCATTTGCCTGTCCCAATATGGCCGGGCTTACCACTTGTTTATGGCAGGCTTTTCCTGAAATAAATAATATGGGCATTATAAATGTAATGCAGCAATCGGCAACACGTGCCACAAATCCCGATGACAGGGTTGGTTATGGAATTCCGGACATGAAAAAAGCTTTTGTACGACTCATCAAACAATTATACACACAACAATCTGCTGTTGCCAACTGCGCTGTTACTTTACAATGGACTTCTAAAACAGATTCTGTTATCAGCATTGTAGTGGAAAGAAAATTACCATCACAGTCAACTTACACAACCATCAGTACACAAACATCAACCGGTGCATTTGCATCCAGGAATTTTTCATACACAGATGACTTGCGTAGTTTTCCAACAAGCGGAATTGTATATCGTTTTAGAATGAATATTGCGGCTGATACCAGTTTTTATTTAGATTCGATGACGATAAATTTTACACCAAGGCCAAATTTGGGAGCCGATAAATCAGTAAATGTTTGCAGCCCCAACAGTGTTAATCTTACCACACAATTTGCAACTGCCGGCCTTACAACAAACTGGACATTGGGAGGTAATACCGTTGCAAATCCTGCAGTAGTTACTGTTTCGGGATTGTACCAGCTTATTGCAACGAATAACAGCGGATGTGCAGATACAGCAACAGTAAATGTTTCTATTAATACCAAACCCACCCTGGGCACCGATCGGGCCATAACAAAATGTACCGACAGTATTGTAAACCTAACCACCATATTTACAACAGCAGGTTTAACAACAGCCTGGACGATTGGGGGTAATGCAGTTGCAAATCCATCGGCTGTTACTGCTGCGGGTATATATCAACTGATTGCCACCAATGGTTGTGCTGATACTGCACTGGTAATTATTACCAACAATCAACAGTTGTGTACTGTAACTCCGCCTCCGCCACCATTGCCAGATCAGATTACCATCAGCCCAAATCCTGTAAGAGATAATCTTTCGGTTTTAATTGTAAGGGTAGCAGCGGTTACAGTTGGCATTACTATTCATAATGCTGCCGGACAGATAGTTTATAATTTACCCAATCAGCAGCAGTCTGCCGGGCCAAAAACTTATACCATTCCCATGAAAAAAATGAGTGGCGGTATTTACTTTGTAACGGTGCGGTTGAATGATAAGAAAGAAAAAGTAAAGAAAATAGTGCGTCAATAAATTTATTGATTTATAAAAACAGCAGTAAACATCGAGTCTGCTTTTTTGTCGTAACCTTTTAATAATTCCATCTGCAATAACTGCAGGTGGAATTTTTCTTTGATGTAAGTCACCATATCCTCATTTTCTTTTTTAAAAACAGAGCAGGTGATGTAAATTAAGATGCCGCCCGTTTGTAAATGAGGAATAACATTTGAAACTATTTGCTTTTGCTTATCAACATAAACATCAATCATTTTTTGTTTAAAAAAATGCAATTGTTCAGGTGTACGGCTCCAGGTGCCGCTGCCGGTGCAGGGTGCATCGCAGATAAGCAGTTGACAGTTCGCAGTTGGCAGTTGGCGGGCAACATCCTCTGAATTGGCAGATGAAAGATCAGCAACAAATGATTTATAGTTTTTTATGCCGGCAGTTGAAAATCTTTTTTTAAGGTTAGATAAAATACTTTCCCTGATATCTGAGACGGTCAATTCAATTTTTCCGTTTAAAATATCGTAGGCTAAAATTGATTTGCCGCCGCTGGCAGCACAGCAATCCCAAACGGAAACAGGATTTTTGATACCGGATACTTTGAGGTAATTTAAAACCCGCTGCGAATTACGATCCTGCACAACAACTTCTTTGTCAATTTCAAGTATTGCATCAAGCTTTGTTGAATTTGGTAAAGCAATGCAATCATCATTCCCGTCCGACCGGGTCATCCGGGCTGGCAATATTTCAAAATGAAATCCGCCATCTTCCAATTTTTTTAACACCAAATCTTTTTTACCCGGTCTTATCCTAAGAAAAAGATCTGGCTGATCAAAAAAAGATTTACAAAAAGGTTGAACTTCAATACCAGCGCTTAGTTCATCAGACCAGGGAAAAACAGCCTCAATATCAAAACCCAGTATTTTTATTTTTTCAGCAACGGATTTTGAAATTATTTCATTCCATTCAGGCTTATGAAAATGTAAAAAATCACTGTGGGTATGTTCGCATAAAAAAGCAGCAGCAATTATTTTTTCACTAACCGGTATATCGGGGATAGCTTTACCAAGGCGGTAAAAATTGTAACATAGTGCTGCAATCTGTTTTCTGTCTTTACTCCCGTATTTTTTATTGGCTGCAAAATATTTTTTTAAAAAAGCAGCAAGGGGTATATCTCCTCTGTACGATTCAATTATATTTTTTGTAGAATTTAAATAGGAGTGATAACGCATTGCAGCAAAAGTAAAGCCTGCAGTTTTAAATGCAGACTTAAATTTATTTTGTAGCTAAGAGGTCATAAGAGAAAACGAGGAAAAAGAAGGGTGCAGTTTTACTCCTTCAGCTCATTTCCTCTTTTGACCTCTTAGCTAATTCTTTTACAACTCCAATAAACTCTTAACCGGATCTTTTCCAAACAACATCAGCTCCGGGTTTTCCAGCAGTTCTTTTACCCGTACTAAAAAACCAACAGATTCTCTGCCATCAATGATGCGGTGGTCGTAACTCAATGCCAGGTACATCATCGGCTTAATAACCACCTGCCCGTTTACAGCCATGGGCCTCTCCAGAATATTATGCATGCCCAAAATGGCCGATTGCGGAATATTAATAATGGGTGTACTCATCATCGAACCAAAAATACCACCATTGGTAATGGTGAAGGTTCCCCCGGTCATTTCTTCAATCGTTAATTTATTTTCTTTTGCCTTGGTAGCCAGTTCCACCACTTTTGCTTCAATGCCTGCCATGCTTAAACTTTCGGCATTGCGAATAACAGGCACCACCAAACCTTTTGGTGCACTTACTGCAATAGAAATATCGCAGTAATCGTGGTACAGGATATTTTCACCATCTATATAAGCATTTACCGAAGGCCATTCAAGCAAAGCATAAGTACAGGCCTTTGTGAAAAAACTCATAAAGCCCAGGTTAACACCATGCATTTCTTTAAATGTATCCTTATACTTTTTCCTGATCTCCATGATGGCACTCATATCCACTTCGTTAAAAGTGGTGAGCATGGCCGTTGTATTTTTTGCTTCCACCAAACGCCTGCTGATGGTTTTACGCAGGTTGCTCATTTTCTGCTCACGTTCTTTTCGCTCAAACAAAACCGTGCCCGGTCTTCTGCCCGGGTTATTTAAAGCATCCATTACATCCTGCTTTACAATTTTTCCGTTGCTTCCCGATGGGGTAACTTCTTTCACATCAACTTTTTTATCAGCAATAATAGCGGCAGCCACCGGTGTGGCTTTTACGTCAGTTTGAAGTTGAGATGAGGTTTCTTTTTTGGGAGCTTCTTTTGTTTTTTCAACAGAACCAGTTTGGGGTTGAGCAATAGGATCTTTTTCAGCAGGCTCTTCCGTTTTCCCCTTGGGGGGTGGGGGGGCTTCAGTATCTATCGAACAAACTACATCACCAATATTCAATGTATCGCCTTCTTTAGCAATTATTTTTATGGATCCTGCCTGCTCGGCATTTAATTCAAAAGTGGCTTTTTCA
>JANOVD010000032.1:0-1646 GCA_031417255.1 Chitinophagaceae bacterium | reverse complement strand
CGGCAGCGGCGTAGCGGATGCCGATACCCGCGACTGGCTTTCCGATCCCTTGCCTCTGAAGATTACGGCCTTCAATCTCAAGGGCGTGCCTTATCAGATTCGCTTCACCACGGCGGCGGATGACAGTGTGGATATGCAGTCGCACGTGATGGTGCTGCACCGCGACTATAACGCTTTCATGCTCGAGATATTCAGTCCCGCCGCCGCGCCGCCGACCGATCATGATTGCTTGAGCGAGCGCAACCAACCGGACGATCCGGCCTGGAAAAACCTCGGCGTGGCGGCGCTGATGACGATCGCCTTCCCCGTTGCGCTGGCCCCGCGTTATATCGACCGGCCATTCACCGACTACGAATACCGTTTTGCTTTTCCCTTCGCGCCTGAGGGCGTGAGTTATGCCCCGCCCCTGAACCCCGACAAGACCACCGGCTACCACGCAGCGGCGATCGACGGCGGCCTTGTCGATAACGAGCCGTTTGGCCTGGCACATGATGTGCTGGCAGGCACCGAAGGCCACAATGCGCGCCAGGGCGCATTGGCAAAGCGCGCTATCGTGCTGATCGATCCGTTCCCCAATCTCGGCCCCACCGGAAGCAATAAGGAGCCTCTGCCGCTGTCGGGACTGTTCGGAAAGATCTGGAACGCTCTCATCCTCCAGAACCGTTTCAAGCCCATCGACATCACGCTGGCCGCCTCGGATACGGTTTACAGCCGCTTCATGATCGCACCGGTGAGGCGCACCGCGGAGAAGACCGTGCGCGGCAACTGGGCGCTGGCCAGCCACCCGCTGAACTCGTTCTTCGGTTATTTCTCGGGCCACTACCGTCACCATGATTTCATGCTCGGCCGCTACAATTGCCACGTCTTCCTGCGTGACTGGTTTGTCCTACCCAGTGAACAACCGGTGGCGCAAGGTGAGGCAGCGCCAGGCAACACGCTGTTCGCCAAGTGGCCAAAGCCGGCCTTGCAGAATCAGGATTATTTCAGCACGTCGCAATTGCGTCCCGGCCACCGCCAGATCATTCCGCTGACCGGTACCGCCGCCCTTGCGCCGCAGAAGCCCGAATGGCCGAGGGCCAAATTTTCGGGCTATGGCGAGATCGCGGAGAAAGCCGAGAAACGCCTGCGCAAAATCGCGCCGCAACTTCTGGCCCAAGTGGCGGATGCCGTTGCCGGAAGCGGCGTCACACGCTGGCTCGTCTACCTCGCGCTCCGGCTCTGGTGGTGGTTCAGCGGGCGCCGATCCATCTTGCGCCTTCTACAATCGAGCGTCGAAGCGGCCACCGCTGCCATCGACAACGATGCCGGTGCCGAGCGCAGCCCCAAAACCACCGCCAGAGTGGCGGTGGCTGCAACCGCCCGTGCTCCAGACACATGAAAGGATTACGGCCATGACCGTTACACCCGATCCCGGATCTGACGCTTATGAAAAGCCGGTCAAGATCATCGCCTTTCTCTACGGCGCCGCGACTTATGCCACCGTGTGGGGCATCCTCATTTACATTGTGGGCTTCGTCGGCAATTTTTTCACGCCGTTCCTCAACACGCCGGTGGCGCAAGTGATTCCGCTGAAGTCCATCGACATGGGTGTTGCAGAACCATTCTGGAGGGCGCTGGCCATCGATCTTGGCCTGCTGCTGGTGCTG
>JANOVD010000031.1:0-5134 GCA_031417255.1 Chitinophagaceae bacterium | reverse complement strand
GCTATTTGTATTTATATTCAACTGACCCTATTATACTTCCTTGTTTTGAATATAAATACAAATAGCATTTCAAATACTGAAAATAAAAAAGCGGCAATTTCTTGTCGCTTTTTTATTTGTACTCGGGAACGGAATTGAACCGTCACGGCCCTTACGGACCACAGGATTTTAAGTCCTGCGTGTCTACCAATTCCACCACCCGAGTAAACACTCTATTAATAACCTGGAAAACCAAATCATTATTAGAAAAAAAATCCCGTCCTGCCTGAGCTGAACGGGACCTCAGAGCGGAAGACCGGGCTCGAACCGGCCACCCCGACCTTGGCAAGGTCGTGCTCTACCAAATGAGCTACTTCCGCAATAATGATAAGAACGCTGCTTATTTTTCGGACGGCAAAAATAAGCGTTGTATTGTTACTATAAAAATTTTATTTGTAAGTTGGATTGTACTGGGTATTTGTTGGTACTTCTACTTTTGGTTTGCCTTTATAGCGGTGTGTGTACAAATTGTAGCAACCACCCAAAACAAAGGCCAGCACTAAAAATACCTGGCAAAACCAGATAAAACGTGATGTTGATACCCAATTGTGCGTTAAATCCTTGTGACTGTTATCTATAACTTCCTGGTTCATTTTATTATAGTTTGCAATGCAAAAATAAGGCCTGAAGGCCAAAAAAAATTATTTCCTATCAATAATTTCTAAAAAGGTTTTTTTCTTTCTGATAAAATAAGCCCACACTACCGAACCATTGTACAATCCATAAAGCTTTCCCTCCTTTTTTTGGGGGAAAACAGATCGCTTTTTACTTGATAACAACCAGACAAAAAAATGAAAATGCGCTTTATATATGGCATAAAAATAGCTGCTATCTCCACTCAGTAATCCACGCCAGGCAGATAAGACATCTAATACCAAACGGAATGGGATTTTCCAGATTGCAGAACTAAATGAAAGGTTTTTTGACATCATGACGAGGTTATTCCTGAAATTCAGAAATGTTTTACGGCTGTTTCCTTTTGGTAAAGTGCCGCCTCCAACATGATAAACAACCGATGCCGGCTGTACAAAAATTTTATAGCCTGCCAGCTGTGCACGCCAGCAAAAATCAATTTCTTCCTGGTGTGCAAAAAAGAATTCATCCAGTCCACCCAACTCATGATAAATAGATGAACGTACAAAAAAAGCTGCTCCGCTTGCCCAAAAACATGGTTGTGCATCATCATACTGCCCGGTATCGGTTTCACAAATTTCAAACAGCCTGCCTCTCATAAACGGATAACCAAATTTATCTAACCAGCCGCCACTGGCACCTGCATATTCAAACTGATCTTTATTATCATAAGCCAGTAATTTAGGCTGGCAGGCGGCAATACTTTTGTCCAATTCCATTAATTCAATAACCGGACCTATCCAGTTTGGCGTAACTTCTACATCGCTGTTCAATAATACATAATAATCGGCCTCTACCTGCTTTAGTGCCGTATTATATCCTTTCGCAAAACCTTCGTTACTGCTGTTTTGTATGATGGTTACCTGCGGATAATTTTCCTGTAAAAAAAGGATGGAATCATCTGTTGATGCATTATCGGCAACAATGATTTTTTTATTGGGATATACAGAGGCCGATACAGAAGGAAGAAATTTTTCTAAATATTTTCTCCCGTTCCAGTTAAGGATAACAATAGCGATGGCAGGTTGTATCATTTATAGATCAGCTTCAGCGTTATACAAACATACTTATAACTTATAACTTATAACTCTTAACTACTGACTTATTTCTTATTTTTACTCCATGTTTAATTCCCTGCTTAACTGGCGAAGCGTTTTAGCGGTAGTTGCAATTGCTATTGTAACCGGTACGGTATTTTATTCAAACCACCTGGCTAAAAAAATTGCTGCAGAAGAAAAAATAAAAATTGAGCAGTGGGTTGAAGCAATAAAAGATATTGCAAGTACAAACAATAATCAGTCGAACCTGGTGAGCATGGTATTTACTGAAAACAGTAAGGACATTCCTATGATAATGGTAAACGAAAAAGACAGTATCATGGACAACCGTAACCTGGACTCTTTAAAAACTGCCAGTGACAAAAATTACCTTGGAGATAAACTCGCTGAATTTAAAAAATTAAATGCACCAATCACCTGGCAAAACCCATTTGATTCGCTGCAAACCAACAAGGTTTTTTATGGTGAATCTTTATTACTAAAACAGGTAAGGTACTATCCTATTGTACAGTTATTTATTGTTGCACTTTTTATCATCATTACGCTGATCGCCATTTCAACCCGCAATAAATCTACCCAAAACCAGGTTTGGGCTGGTATGGCAAAAGAAACGGCTCATCAATTGGGTACGCCGTTAACCTCACTGCAGGGCTGGGTTGAAATGCTGAAAGAAACACCGGGCATGGAAAAAATTGTACCTGAAATGAGTAAGGATGTTGAAAGGCTGAAACTGGTAAGCGACCGTTTTGGAAAAATTGGCAGCAAACCACAACTTGAATTAATGGATATTGTTGTTCAGGTAGAAAACATGGTAAGTTATATTAAAAGAAGATCGCCTGAAAGTGTAGGCTTCGGCATTAACAGTTATGGCGAAAGCGAAATAAAAGCCATGATAAACGGCCCACTGTTTGACTGGGTGATTGAGAATTTATTAAAGAACGGCCTTGATGCCATGGAAGGAAAAGGAAATTTAAACATCGGTATAAAAAATGAAACCGCACAGGTTATTGTTGATGTAACCGATTCGGGAAAAGGCATCAGCAAACAAAATATTTCAAAAGTTTTTAAACCGGGGTTTACAACAAAAAAACGTGGCTGGGGGCTGGGTTTAACCTTATGCAAGCGTATAATTGAGCAATATCATAAAGGAGAATTGTTTGTAAAACAATCTGAACCGGGCGTAGGAACCACGTTTAGGATTGTATTGAGGAAATAGTTACAAGAGTTAAGGTACAAGTTTCAAGGCACAAGATGGATACCATTGAATTATTGGTTTTTTGTTTTTTTATGCAGTGGTAAAATTTTACATTTGCAAAACCTCATCTGATATAAACAATTTGAAAGCGGCGATGGCGAAATTGGTAGACGCACTACTTTGAGGTGGTAGCGCCTATAACTGGGCGTGGGAGTTCGAATCTCCTTTGCCGCACAAAGAAAAGAGAAGTTTTTACTTCTCTTTTCTTTTTTTTCTTTTTCTACTCTGAAATAAAAAATTTGAAAAAATATTTTGAAACTTGAATAATATGACTAATTTTGTCATGTCATTTTTAGGCATATTATGAAATTTTTAAAAGACATATTAAAGGAAGCCAGAACAGGAAAAGCTTTGCTTACAAGAGAAGTAGCCAATTTTTTGGGTATCGATCAGGCATTAATAAGCAAATTTGAAAATGGCAACCGAAAACCAACCCGGGAACAGCTTGCAAAACTTGCTGAAGTGTATGCTATTGATGAAAAGGAATTCATCATTCCCTGGCTTAGTGAAAAAATTGCATATCAATTACAAGATGAAGAATTTGGTAATGAAGCCTTGCAGCTTGCGGAGGATATGATACAATATGATTCAAAAAAGAAGACTGCTGCTGTAAAACTTATTGCAAATGTTGAATTAAAGGAAATAGATGCATTAAAGAAGCGGTTAAATAAATTGAGGCATTTAGACAGTTACCGCATTACCCAGGCCTTAGAACTTGAATATACTTTTGAAAGTAACCGTATTGAAGGAAATACGCTAACCTTAAAGGAAACAGATTTAGTAGTGAATGAAGGTTTAACTATAAGTGGTAAAAGTATGAGGGAGCATTTGGAAGCCATCAATCATGCACATGCCATTGATTTTGTAAAAGAACTGGTGATTAAAAAAACGGTAATTAACGAAAAGCTGCTTTTGCAAATTCATAATCTTATTTTGCGTGGCATTGATAATGAAAACGCTGGCCGCTATCGTACCGTTCAGGTGATGATAAAGGGTAGTAAACATACTCCGCCCCAGCCTTTTTTGGTTCCTAAGCAAATGGAAGACTATTTTGTGTGGTATCAAAAAAACAGGAGGCGTTTGCACCCGGTTGTATTAGCTGCAGAAATGCACGAAAAGTTGGTTACCATTCATCCGTTTATTGATGGAAATGGCCGCACGGCAAGGCTTTTAATGAACCTGATATTGTTACAGCACGGCTTTGTAATTGCCAATATTAAAGGCGATGCCGGCAGCCGGATGGCTTATTATGATGTATTGGAAAAAGTACAAACGGAGCAAAGCAACATTGCATTCATCGAGTTTGTTATTAAAACAGAAGCAGATGCCTTAAAACAATACATCAGTATTTTAAGTTAACAGGATGATGCAGTAATTGTGTCATCCTTTTTTATTACATATTCTTATCTTGTAAAAAAATTAATAATGGGAACCGAAATAACATGCCCCGCTTGTAGCCACCAGTTTGAAACTGAAATAAAATAAACTTTATCTATATGAACGAAATCATTTGCCCTAATTGCAAAAAGGCTTTTAAAGTCGATGAAGCCGGTTTTGCTTCAATTCTTAAGCAAGTTCGAGATCACCAGTTCGAAGAAGAATTGCATAAGCGCCTCGTTCTTGCAGAAAAGGAGAAAGAAGATGCTGTGAAGATTGCTGAGGCGAATCTTAGACTTACAGTATCTGAAGCCTTTAAAAAAATCGAGAAAGAAAGGGACGCTCTTGCCAGTGATTTAAAAAACAAAGAAACTGAAAAAGAAGACGCTATTAAACTTGTCGAAGCAAATCTCAGAAATTCATTACGAGAAGATCTTACAAAAAAAGACATAGAAATAGCCCAACTAACAGCTGATAAAAAACTTACCATAGTGTAAGCGATTAAAAACATAGAAAAAGAACGTGATGAGTTAGCCAATAAATTAGAGCATAAGGAAACAGAGGCACAATTACGTGAAAAAACTTTGAGCGAAAAGTTCTCTGCTGATCTTAAGACAAAAGAAGACATCATTAAAATGAAAGATGAAGAAATTGCTCTACGTAAAGAGATGAAACTTAGACTCTCTACAAAAATGTTAGGTGAAACCCTTGAACAGCATTGTGAAACCGAGTTCAACAAACTTCGTGCAACGGCTTTTCAAAGAGCCTATTT
>JANOVD010000030.1:0-2276 GCA_031417255.1 Chitinophagaceae bacterium | reverse complement strand
AGATGGTGAGCAATTGCGTGATTTTATTTATGTAAAAGATGTGATTGCAGTTTGTTATTGGTTGATGGAAGAACACGTAAATCGTCAGTCGTCAATCGTGAGTAGTGAGTCGTCAGACGTGAGTGGGGAACTCATGATTCACGACTCACCACTCACCACTCACCACTCACCACTCACTTCTGCCATTTACAATCTTGGTACAGGTAAAGCCCGGTCATTTAATACTTTGGTAAAATCAACATTTGCTGGTATGGAACTGCAACCACAAATTGAATACATAGAAATACCTGAGGACATCCGTGATAAATACCAATACTTCACCGAAGCAAACATGGATAAATTAAAAGCAGTGGGTTATACAAAAGATTTTTATTCGCTTGAGAAAGGTGTTGATGATTATGTGCGGAATTATCTGAGTAAAAATAAAATGTATTAAATTTACATAAATGCATTTTTATGACGGTAGTTATTAACAGTAAGACAAGTAAAAAAGAATTGGAAAACCTGCTAAAAAAAGTTAAGCCTAAATTAAAGAAACTGGATGCTTCGCTATTTTTTGGCAAGGTTAGTTATAAAGGCGACCCGCTAAAAATCCAGAAACAATTAAGAGATGAATAAAAACAGTATTTTATTGCTGGATTCTAATATTATTATGTACCTGCTTAATGGAGATAAAAGAATATTTGATCTTTTAAATGATGCAGCCACAGCTTTAAGTTTTGTTTCTGAAATAGAATTATTAGGCTGGCCGAATATTACAGAAAAATGAAAAAAATACAATAGAAACTTTTATTGCTTCTTCTTATTATTATGATTTTTCGCAGGCGATAAAAACAAAGGCAATAGAATTAAGGATAAAGTATAAACTCAAATTAGGCGATGCCTTTATAGTAGCTACCGCAATTGAATATGATTTAACATTGATTTCTGCTGATAAACAATTTTCTAAAGTTAAAGAGTTGCAATACCTCAATTATTCTCCCACAGTTATCAAATAATTTTCAAGAAAAATAAATTTGCCATCATCGGCGGCGGAAATTTATGTCAGCTAACTCACCGAAATTTATAACCGGATTTTTTATATTGCTCCGTATAACGGCGAGTTCTGCAAGCCAACTCACAAAATCCTTGCAGAGACCCGCCTGAGACACACTTACTACATTTTAAAAAAATGGGGGTATATCTATTAACTGCCTGGCACTTACTAATTGTTCAGGATGGTTGTAAGGATTGCAACCACAGCTCCCGCATTCAGCAGGGCTGTGTTTTATTGTTTCATCTACCTTACTGCGGCACTCCAGGATTGTCCCTTCATGCCCAGGTTGCCCGCCTGCTTTTCTATCAGTAGTTTTCGTATGCTTTGGTTTTTTGGGCCGATTTTGGTCTTGCAATAGGGTATGTTGCTATTGTTGCTGTTCTTTTCCACTGGATGTTGCGCATTATTTTTTAAACCGGCATTTTCTGCTTCAAGGGCCGCTACCCTTAATTCCAGTCTTTCGGTTGTTTGCAGTAATGTTTGCACAAGTGCCTGAATATTAAATGTGAAATATTGTACTGCAATGTTGAGTTACCAATAGCTTACAACCTAATACTATAGCCTATTGTATTCCACAAAACCAAAATGTTATTCTCAAAAAAGCATCCAAAAAACTGATTTTCTAAAACAGTGTCAAATGCGAACGATATAGAAGTAAAATAAAAATTAAAAGCAACGAATTAAAGGAGATTGGATAGTCTTAGAACCGAATAGTTAAAATTATTTTAAAAAAAATTTGGAAATGTGAAAACTGTTTATGTATATTTGTATCCCTAACAACAGTAATTTTACGGTCTTTCACGTGTTTTCTCCCTCAATTTGAAAAGTTTGATTGTGCATGTATGCAAAATCAACAGAATTTATCAAAAGTATTTGCCAGAGCATATAAATTAGATTATTGTATGATTTTGTGTAGCAATTATAATTGTCAACAATGATAATATACTTACTACTAATCCAATTTTCTCCCTGTCTGCCTTAAAAATTGAATTATTTATAACCGATTAAAAAATAAGTATGAAAAAAAATTACTTTTTTGTTGTCACTTTTATCTGCATTCTTATCTCAATTAATGGTTATTCTGCCGACCGTTACTGGATTGCATCCTCTGCGGCAAGTTGGAATAATACTGCAAACTGGTCTGCCACTTCCGGTGGAGCAGGAGGAGCAAGTATCCCTTCATCGGCAGATATGGTTTATTTTAACAGTGCCAGAAACGGCAATTGCCAGGTAGATGTTG
>JANOVD010000029.1:0-2552 GCA_031417255.1 Chitinophagaceae bacterium | reverse complement strand
ATTGGATTTATTAACAGAAGGTAACAAAAGGTTTATGAATAACCTTAAAGTAAACCGCAATCTGTTGCAACAGGCAAATGAAACATCCGACGGGCAACACCCCTTTGCTGTTATTTTAAGTTGCATAGATTCCCGTACATCGGCAGAATTGATTTTTGACCAGGGATTAGGTGATGTGTTCAGTGTTCGTATTGCCGGCAATATTATCAACGAAGATATTCTGGGCAGTATGGAATTTGGCTGTAAAGTAGCCGGTGCAAAAATTATAGTAGTGTTGGGCCATACAAAATGTGGCGCTGTAAGAGGCGCCTGCGACCATGTGGAAATGGGCAACCTTACTGCTTTGCTTTCTAAAATACAGCCTGCAGTTTACGACGAAAAAACAGTCATAGAAAACCGTAATTCGGGTAATGCTGAATTTGTTGAAAAAGTAGCCGCCATTAATGTAAAAAGAACGGTACATGCCATTATGGAACGCAGCCCGATTTTAAAGGAAATGATAGAATCAGGTGCAATTGGTATTGCAGGTGGTACACATGATATTACAACAGGCGCAGTTAATTTTTATGATGATACTTTAGTTATTAACACTCCTAAGTAAAAGCACTTCAGGCAGGCTTAAAAATCTGCCTGAAGTTATCTTTTAATCTTACTATACTGAGAATGTTTATTGTATAAAACAGGCTGCTTTAAGCTTCTTTGATATGAAAAAAATATTAGTGCCAACCGACTTTTCTAGTAATGCTGACAAGGCTCTGAGTTTTGCCGTGCAAATTGCCAAACTGGCAAAGGCCGACATAGTTTTACTACATGTTTGCAGCGGGGTAATTGAACCTGCTTTCAAAAACCTCCAAACTATGTATAATGAATATAACCAGCCAATAGTTGACCAGGCAAGGGAGCAACTTTTATCGGTAAAGGGAAGTATTGCAGGCAGTGAAAATCTTCATATTAACGCAACGCTGTATACAGGCTCGGTTACTGATGCCGTACTACAGGCAGTTGTTGATCACCACGCCGATCTTATAATAATGGGAACCCTGGGCGAGGCGGCGTTGTTTGGAAAAATATTTGGCACACAAACAGCAGAAATAATAAGTAAAACAAACGTTCCCGTAATAGCTGTGCCGCTGTTATGTGAATGGGTTGCTCCCCAAAAGATTTTACTGGCGGTAAATCAATTTTATAAACTGCCCGATGTAATTAATCCTGTATTTGAACTGGCAGTTTTGTTTAATGCCTGTGTGCATGTGGTCACATTCACTGACATCGATACCGCCGAAGCGGATGACTACCTGAATCATAAAAAAGGTATTGCGGCCTATGAAAAAAAACTTAGGGAGAATTTTGAAAATACCACCATAATCTCAGCCCATTTAAACGGCAACAGGTTTCAGGAAACTTTTGAAGAATACATACGTGAACAGCGTATTGATATTGTGACAATGCTAACACGAAAACGAACATTCCTGGAAAGTATTTTTAACAGCAGTATGTCAAAGAAAATGTCATACCATATACAAATACCATTGTTGGCTATTCCTGCATAAAAGATAAAAATAATTATTAAAAAAAACAGGTAAAATGAAAATAGATATTCAATCTCCCCGCTTTACAGTTAACCCGGAACTTACGGGCTTTATAAATGAAAAAGTTGAAAAATTATCCCGGTATTACGGCGAAATTATTACATGTGAAGTTTCTCTCAGGCTTGATAATTCGGACAAAAAGGAAAATAAACTGTGTGAAATCAGGTTGGCTATACCGGGGAACGACCTTTGGGCAAGTACCCAATGCAAAACATTTGAAGAAGCTGTAGCAAGTGCAGTTGAAATAATAAAGGGGCAATTAAAAAGAAAGAAAACAAAATTAATTGGAACAAGAAATGATATTTCGCCATAACCATTATAATTTGAAATGAACCCGCTATAAAAAATACAGGGTTTTTACAGATCATTTTCAATTAAGAAACTGAAAAATTATCCGAACTGGAGGGCTATTCAAAAATATATCAATATAATAATGGAAATTATTTAAAAAGCTATTTCAATTTTGATTTATCTAAAAATACTAAAAAGTAATTTCGGTACGATAGTAAACTACATATAAAATGAAAATCATGAAACCTGTAATCGGTCAAATAGTACAATTAGTAACCATGCTTTTTATATCCCAACAAGCAATTGGGCAAGCAAATAAAAAAGAAAGTTTTTCTATAAACTTTGGCCCCGAGGTTTCATTCACTGAAAGTGCTTTTAGAACCACACATAGAGCCGGTTATGGCGCCAGCATTAAAGTAGAGTATACTTTTGGTAAACACATAAGTGCTACTGTTAACACCGGCATATTGGCTTTCCGGGGAAGAGGATATTTTGAAAATTTAGTATTTGAGCCAAAAGTGTAGAAAAAATTTAACAGCAATTCCGCTAAAAACCGGTTTCAGATACTATGTTGGTAATTTTTATGCAGCCGGAGAAGCCGGGGCCGTTTTTTTAAATAATTACACAAATGCAACCCGGCCTGCAGTAAGTATAGGTTTAGGTGATAAAATT
>JANOVD010000028.1:0-4081 GCA_031417255.1 Chitinophagaceae bacterium | reverse complement strand
ATCCTATGTCCGGGCAGTTAAAAAAATCATCCAAAATAAAAAAATCACAATAAATCACATCGGTATGCCTTAAAAATAAAAAATAAGTACACCAAAAAACTGCCTAAAGAAAAGTATTATTTATTTACAGGAAGACCCTTTATATACCTGTTAGTTTACGGAAGCGGTATTTAAAACATAGACTTCTACATAGCCGGTAGTTGGGCTTATAGGTATTTGGTTTGTATAGCGTCTTTTTACAGAACCTGTAACATTCACAGGAATGGAGGAACTTGTTGATTGCCCGGCTACCATTGCACTATAAACTGATTTGTCACAAAAGCTACAACTGAATTTACGATTGCCGCCCAGGTCAATGGAAACCCACCATTCGGCCTGTATAGGATTATAAACAAGAACCCCAGGGGTATTGGTTAAATTTTCTAAAACAATTTTTGAATCACAGCCATAATCTGATTCATTATTCACTGAAGATTTTTTGCAACCGGCAAAGCTTATCAGTATAAATGCTGACAACACAAACACATATTGTTTAGAAATGGTAAATGCTTTCATAATTTTATGTTTTAAGTGGTTGTTAATAATTATAAGACCACTAGCATATTAAAATGCTGCTTCAATAAATGTTATGGAAAACAAAAAATATATACAACTGCAATTTTCTGATACTTCTGAAGGGCAAAATGAACAGCTTATAGCTTTGTTGGCCGGTATTGGTTACACAGGATTTGAAGAGGAAGAAAAAATATTGAAGGCATTTATTGACGAGGAAAGCTTTAATAATGAAGATCTGGATGAAGTATTAAAAATCATCACTGTCCATTATTCAAAAACAACAATTAAAGAAGAAAACTGGAATGCCCAGTGGGAAAGCAGCTTTGAGCCGATTGTTATTAATGATTTTGTTGCAATAAGAGCTGCTTTTCATCAGCCTATCAAAAATGTAAAGCATGAAATAATAATCACCCCAAAAATGAGTTTTGGTACCGGTCACCATGCAACTACTTATATGATGATAGAACAGATGGAAGCGTTGGATTTTGCCGGTAAATCTGTTGTTGATTTTGGAACCGGCACCGCCGTATTAGCCATACTGGCCGAAAAAATGGGCGCCGTTGCCATTGATGCCATTGATTACGATGAATGGAGTATTGAAAATTCGATTGAAAACGCAGCAGCTAATAATTGCAGTAAAATCAACCTTATTAAAGCCGAAACCATTGCTGCCGGCACTTGCTATGATATCATCCTTGCAAACATCAATTTAAATGTGATTATACAAAACCTGGCTGCAATTAAAGCAGTGTGTAAAGCAGGAACCGTTATTTTACTAAGCGGATTTATGAAAGCAGATGAAATTGCCATGCAGCGCATTTTGGCTGAATATGGTATTCATCATCTTAAAACAGGCCAAAAAGGCGAATGGATTTGCATTCTTGCACATGTGAATTGATATATTTTTTTGCATTTTACCAGAAAATATTTGTATAATTCTTAGTTTCTCAACAAATTTTAATCATCGGTTAATATATTAGCTTTTGAGAGGCTTTTTTTCATTATTTTTGCCCTCTTCAACTCAAGCTAAAGAAACAAATGAAAGAACTCGTTCTCATTGTTGTATCATATTTAATTGGCTCAATTCCTACAGCTTTATTGGTAAGCAAACGTTTTTTTGGTATTGATATTCGTGATTACGGCAGCGGCAACATGGGTGCCACCAACACTTTCAGGGTATTAGGCTCACGTTACGGAACCATGGAAATGGTTATTGATATTTTAAAAGGCATGGCTGCGGTAATGTTGTATAATTTTCTTCCTTTTTATATTAATCATGACCTGGAAAGAACCAACCTGATGCTTGGCCTTGGTGTGGCAGCAGTTTTAGGACATGTTTTTCCGATTTTTGCAGGATTCAGGGGAGGAAAGGGTGTTGCTACTTTATTGGGAATGGTTTTAGCCATTCAACCGGTTATTGCGGTTAGCTGTATCGGCATTTTTGCTTTGGTACTTTTTTTAACCCGCTATGTTTCCTTAAGTTCAATACTGGCAGCATTATCGCTTCCCATTTGTGTTTTATGGATATGGAACGAACACGAGGTACTTTACCGGGTTTTTGCTTTAATTGTTGCCATTTTGGTAATAGTAACCCACCAAAAAAATATTGGCCGTATTTTGCGTGGTGTTGAAAGCAGGATACCGTTCTTTAAACACAGAGACAAAAGAAAATCACGCCGTAACCAGGATTAACTGTACATTATACTCCGCTTATTTTAATCAAATTATTTTTTTAGATTAGTTAAATAAAATATTGGTACGCCAATTGATTATATAATTGAATAAAACTCAAACTAAAATGAAAAAAATTATTTTTATTCTGGCAACAGCTTCCTTTTTTGCTGCCTGTTCAACCAACGCAGTCACAGGCCGTAAGCAACTGGCTTTATTTTCTGAGTCAACTTTACAGCAGATGGCAACAACAGAATACCAATCCTTTCTGGCGCAAAATAAAATAGTAAATCCAACCGCTAATAAAGATGCAGAAATGGTAAAGCGGGTAGGATTAAGAATTTCCAGGGCAATCACTGAATATTATACACAAAAAGGATTGGCCAGCGAACTCAATGGTTATAAATGGGAGTTTAACCTGGTAGATTCGAAAGAGGCAAATGCCTGGTGCATGCCGGGTGGCAAAGTGGTTGTATATTCAGGCCTGTTGGCTATTACGCAAAACGAAGCCGCTTTGGCTGTGGTAATGGGCCATGAAATTGCCCATGCTGTAACCCATCATGGAAATGAAAGAATGAGCCAGGGTACATTGGCTCAGGGATTGGAAATTGTAGGCAATCTTGCTACTGCCAATAACCCAAAATACAACAGTTTGTTTACCAGCATATTTGCTCCTACAGCACAAATCGCTTTCTTATTACCAAATTCACGTAACCAGGAGCTTGAAGCTGATCGTTATGGTTTGAATTTTGCAGCTATGGCCGGATATAATCCAAGAGAGGCTATTCCTTTCTGGCAGCGGATGGCAGCGGCTTCCAACGGTCAAAAGCCACCCGAGTTTTTATCTACCCATCCGGCCGACGAAAACCGTATTGCTAAATTAAATGAATACATGCCTGAAGCTTTAAGGTATTATAAGCCAGTAGGTAAATAATAATTGCCAATAATTTTTTAAAAAACTCCATAAAACATGGAGTTTTTTTTGTTTAAAGCTTTTAACTGCCAAACATAATGTTTAATTTTAGCAGCTCAAACAGTGTGGGAACTGTTACAAAACCCTGCCAAAACCAATCATTAACTGCTAAACTTAAAAAGCTTCTGTTATGAAGCCGGTGTTTACAAACTGCTTCGTGTTTCTTTTTTAACCATTAACTGCTTAACCAACTATGGCTGCCGAATCATTGCTGGAAAAATTACAGATTAAAGATGAAAAAAATCTGCTGATACAGGGTTTGCCCTCATCCATCGAAAAACAGTTTGTTAAACTTACATTTTCAAAAAATGTTACGCCCTTATTAAAAAAACGCAAAATAGATTTTGCTTTGGTTTTTGCTGTTAGCCAAAGGCAATTGGTTGATATATTAAAAGATGTTATTCCTGCTTTGCAGGAAGGCGCCAAATTATGGATAGCCTATCCCAAAATCGCTTCAAAAATTGCCAGCGACCTTTCCCGTGATAAAAACTGGGATTTTGTTTCTGACTATGGCTTTGAAGCCGTTCGCATGATCGCTTTGGACAATGTGTGGAGTGCCGGGCATTTTAAGAAACCATTGGCAACTGAAAAAAAAAAGATAATTACTGCAGTACAAACCCTGCACCTGGCATAGATTATGAAAACCGTACTGTAACTGTACCTGCCGAACTGCAGCAGTTATTTAATACCAATAAAACAGCAGCAGGCTTTTTTCAATCATTGGCTTTCACCCACCGTAGAGAATATGTTGAATGGATCATCAGCGCAAAAAAAGAGGAAACCAAGCAGAAACGCCTGGTAACCGCCCTTGAAAAATTAATCGCCGGTAAGAAGAATTTTAATGAAAAATAAAAAACACATTGTTGTCTTATCCGGCGCAGG
>JANOVD010000027.1:0-3733 GCA_031417255.1 Chitinophagaceae bacterium | reverse complement strand
ATCCTATGTCCGGGCAGTTAAAAAAATCATCCAAAATAAAAAAATCACAATAAATCACATCGGTATGCCTTAAAAATAAAAAATAAGTACACCAAAAAACTGCCTAAAGAAAAGTATTATTTATTTACAGGAAGACCCTTTGGATGTCACAGATTTTCAAAATCTAAAGATATCAAATTAGGTGGGCACGAATTAACAAATGAAATCTGGATAGCGCTAGAGTCCTTTTTTGTAAGAAGGAAAATAGAAAGAGTAAAGCCTTATTGAGAGAATTTTATTTCAACAACAATTTTTTAAACTTTTCTATCTCTGCAATTTCCAATGCAGCAATATTTTCATTGTTATCAAATTTCGATTTTAAAAACAGCAACCGTTTGTGCTGTGGATATTTATCCAGAATAGCCGCAATCATTTTACCAACAGCTTCATCTTTAATTGGCAAAGGTGCCGATATGGTTGCAGCAGCCCGTTCCCGGGTTGGCTTTTTTTTGATGATGGCTTCTAATGTAGCCAGTTTACCCTGCGAAACAGTTTCGGTCTTGCACGCTTTGCTGTGCAGGCCTTCCAGTTGTTTTTTGCTGAGGCCGCCTCGGTTGCAGTATTGCTGGTGAAGGCTGTTTACAAAATTTGAGGTTGGGTGCGCCTTCAGCATTTCATTCAATATATCTAAAAGTATATCCATTTTATTTGCAACGAAAGTAATCTAAAAACACAAAAGCCACCCGAAAGTGGCTTTTGTGATATTGATATACTAAAACTAATGTTTGCCTTTGCCCTTTCCGTTGCCCTTTCCATTACCATTATTATTTCCTTTACCATTGCCATTATTTTTATACTTCCCGTTATTGTTACCCTTATCATGTTTATTTTTAATGATTACCTGCCGGTTGTTATAATTCTTGTAACGTACATATCTTACTTTATGATCGTTAAAGTTTTTATACGCATCGTGTGTTTTAAATACTACTTTATAACCCGAGTATAAATTATAGCTGGAATACCGGGGAGGCAGCGCATTGGAAAAAACCCACCCGTTGCCCGAATAATAAACAAACTGCCGCTTAGGAACATAATAATAGGTTTCAATATCAGGCATGTAATAATATTCAGCATAATCGTAACCCGACGGGCCCCATTCGGGTTGAACACCAATATTAACATTCACACTTACCTGTGCTTTGGATGTGTTAACAATTGCCAGTGTTGCAATGCCTAACAACATACTAAACAGTATCTTTTTCATATTAATTCTATTTGGTTCAATAGAGTAAGCCAAATACAATGCCAAAGAAAAAAATGTGAGAATTTTAAAACATCTATAAAATCGGCGAGTGTTGTTTGCCAGTAATCACTACTTCATCGCCAACGGTAATCCATTTTCCAAATTCGGATGGAGGAATGAAACAATCAACTGATAAATAATATGCATGGCTATAATTATCCAATGTTGACCAATGGGGCAGATTTGTAATTCTTTGTAGTGCAAACGTTTTTTGAAAACCATGAATCATTTCGCCGGTTTGAGGATACCGCGATGGCACCACACATCTTGCACGGGGGCCCATGCCGTATAAAGTAATTTCGCCAATTTTAAATTCAATGGCTGCACCTTCTTCCAAAAAAAGTTTGTCTTCCCAAAAAGCAGGTACGCCATTAATTTCAATGTTTGCCCTAAACCGTTTTCTTGTTTCTTCAAGCGGCATATCATTAAACCAGCCACTAACTCTATTCAGGCTTTTGGTTGATACAATTGTCAATCCGCTTGTAACAGGCGCATCTAAAAATTTACCTTCGCTGTTTTTTTGTAAGGTTACTGCTATATTAAAAAAGGCAGAAAGGTATTCATTAATCTTCTTCTTATCTTTTTGAAGATGAAATTGATTCCAGTAGGTTTCCACCTGATGCCTGAAAGAAATAATTTCAGTTTCAAAATCAATTGCTGAACGCAGCAAATAAATCAAATCATTATTTTTTCCTTTTACATATTTTCCATCGCTTTTGCAAATGGCATATTCCCGGTCGTGTTGTAAACAACCGCCAGGGCCAATCTGTGCTTTTTGCAACAACATTCCATCCAGCGATTTTACCGGGTAAATTGTTATGCCTTTAATAACAGGGGTTATTACCATAGTACAGGTGTTGTACTCAATTAATTAAAAAGATTTTTACCCAATGCAGATACGCCATTTAAAATTGAACCAGATTATACAATAATTTCAAAAATAGGCCGTTAAACCTAATAACAAACAATTACCCTATGAACAAAACCCCATACCAGGCAAAATCAGACCATATTGTTTTTCAGGCCATTAAAAGTTTTATTGATAAAATCAGGCAGAACCCAGATGTTTACCCCATCCGTTACTACAAGAAAAACCGCAGATTACGAAGTAATTTCGACAGGCAGGCGGTAAAATAAAAAATTAATTTTCAGAAATTACATTTCAGAAGATTAAGCAATTATGCTCTTGTACAGGTTATGTTGATTTGTATTTTTGTCGTACAAAATCCAACATATGAAAAATAACACAACTCCCCCGGACTTTTCACTTTTTCTTTTAGTGAAATTTTTTATCCGGGTATTTAAAAGCGTTTTTCAATCGGGCGACGACCGGGAATTTAAAAGACTAAAAGATTTTATTTCTTCTTAGTTGATGAAACCAGGCATTTGATCTTTTACCTGCTTAACTGAATAAATACTCCACATCCGATTTGGAGAGGGCTTTTACAAAGCTGGCATCATCGGCTATCAGTTCGCTGGCTAATTTTCTTTTACGTTCCTTCGTCCCAGCGGGGTTTTCACAGTATTATCTTTATTCAGTAATTCTGTTTGCGTGAAACCCCGATGAAGAATACTGCTAAACCATCAGACTGCCACTCTATAAATCCCTGTAATGCACCGGCAAAAAATGTTGTACCATTCCCAATTCATAAAACGATGCACTGCTATGTTCGTATGATACAAAATCTTTTGCCAGGTTCCATTTCCCTGTAACCGGGTTATAGTGAATATAATTTATTTTCTGCATTAAAAACCTATCAGAAAATATCGGTTTCGCATCAAAAGAATCTTTAAATACCTTATGCAATTGGCCTTTCTTTTTTTCACGCTCAGTAACTGATGTTGCCAGCAATTGAAGCAAGGCTGTTTCATTGTTTTGTTCAAGCCGGTTTACTATTTCATAAGCCATAAAACGTTTTGCATTTCCAATAATTTTATTCAATTCAAAATTGGCCTGTGGAAAATGCAATATGCAATGAAGATGATTTGGCATGATGGCATAAGCTACGGTTGATACCTTTTCATCTTTTAAAATATTGAACCAATTATAAACAAGGTCGTAACTTTTTGTGGTTTCAATTAAAGGCAGCCAGTTAAAACAGGTAAACGTACAGAAGTACATGGAATAAGCATCGCTGTGTTTGTATTTAACTGACATGGTTTAAAGATAAAGAATTGGGAGCATTATTAAGCCAGAGTCTTCAGGCATCGGGGTTTCGCAAAAGTTGTCTTTTAAAATAAAAGCATTCTGCTTGCGAAAACCCCGCTGAGACACAAGATTTTATTTCTTCTTAGTTGATGAAACCGGGCATTTGATCTTTTACCTGCTTAACTGAATAAATACTCCACATCTGATTTAGAAAGCGCTTTTACAAAGCTGGCATCATCAGCAATAAGCTCGCTGGCCAATTTACGTTTGCGTTCCTGCAGTTCCAGTATTTTATCTTCAAT
>JANOVD010000026.1:0-5391 GCA_031417255.1 Chitinophagaceae bacterium | reverse complement strand
TAGGCGGGCAGGGCGATAGCAGAATGGACTATCTTAATGCAATAAAAGCAGCAGACAAGGGAGATATTCAACCTTTAATAAAATTTGCAAGGGCATAAATAAAAACGGGTATCAAAAAAAATAAAGAAAAGCAATGAACGGAGAATTATGTGCCAGCGGTGGAAGCACCATTAGAATTATCTGAAATTATTTTAAGTACCGATGATAACACCTGAACTTTAAAATGGAGTAGAATTTATTAAATACAGTAAATGGAAATAGAAACGATATCAAAACTCAATAAATCATTTGAGGAATATGCTTACGAACAAGATGGAGTAGATTAATGGCTTGCCCGTGAATTGCAGGAATTGCTGGGCTATGCCGATTGGCGTAATTTTTTAAATGCAATTGATAAAGCAAAGGAAAGTTGCCAAACCACTGGTGAAGCGGTTTCTGATCATTTTGTTGATGTCAACAAAACGATATCCATGCCGAAGGGGGCGGAGAAAATTATTGACGATATAATGCTCACCAGGTATGCCTGTTATTTAATTGCTCAAAATGGCGACCCAAAGAAAGAGCCAATTGCTTTTGCACAAAGTTATTTTGCCATACAAACCCGTAAGCAGGAATTATTGGAAGAACGTATCCAGTTAATGGAACGGTTGCAGGCAAGGGAAAAACTGGCTGCTACAGAAATAGAATTATCCAAAAATATTTATGAAAGAGGGGTAGATAATAAAGGCTTTGCCCTTATACGAAGCAAAGGCGATTGGGCTTTATTTGGCGGCCATAATACCAGTGCCATGAAACGTAAATTAGGCATTGCCGAAAACAGGCCCTTAGCCGACTTTCTGCCTAGAAGAGCAGGAGGGTAAAGAAAGAGCTGGCTATGGTGAGTTTCTCATAAAATCATTAGCAATCCGCTGAAACCCTTGATACAACAGTAAATTGTATCTTCTGTATCTGAAAGTAATAAAAAACTGTTTTATTAAAACTTAAAATACACAAACAACCTTCCAAAATTTTTGCTGTCGTTTTCGATGCGGTGGTATAAGGGCTTAATATGCGGCATTTGTAAAAACCGTTGTACTTTCTTTTTTAACTGCCCGCTGCCTTTGCCGGGGATGATCTCCACTTCTTTTATTTTTTTTTCAATAGCCTCTTCAAATGCATCCTGCAAAGCTTTGTCAATGGCTTTGCTGTTGTTGTAAATATCGTGCAGGTCAACTTTTATCCGGGCCATAATGTATCAAGAATCAAGAATCAAGTATCAAGTAACAAGAATCAAGTAACAAGAATCAAGTATCAAGTATCAAGTAACAAGAATCAAGTATCAAGTAGTTTAATTCCATCCTTCTCAAAACTGATCTTTCTTTGTTTATATAAATTACCCGTTGTCATCTTAAAAGTTTTTTTACTCATTCCAAAAAACGAATAAATTTCTTCAGGATCACTTTTATCGTGGTAAGGTAAAAAACCTTCATTTTCTTTCAACAAACGCATTATTTTTTCTGTTTCATCCTCCACACGGTTGTAGCCGGGTTTGCCGGCTGATACATCAATTCTCCAGCGGTCGCCGCCGGTTTTATCTTCGGGATATATCTTTTTTATGAATCCCGTAAACCTGTCGCCGGCTGTAATGTTGCGGTAAATTTCATTATGGTGTAAAACACCGGTGTGTTTATTATTAATGATGCATACATAACCAATATCTGTGCGGCGGTAAACAATCAGGTCAACAATTTCAAGTTCTTTTACCGTTAATTCTTCATTGCTTAAAAATGATTCAATCTTTTCAGATGCGGCTAATCTTCCAGTTTGTTCATCTAAATAAATTTTTACCAGGTATTCGCCTTTCGGGATCATGTTTAGTTGCTGTTTCGATTTTGGAACAAACAGGTCCTTCATCAAACCATTATCTAAAAAAGCGCCGTGTTCTGTAACACTTACTGTTCTCAATTTTACAATATCTCCCAAAATGCCTTTGGGCTTTTGTGTTGTGGCAATCAGCCGGTCTTCGCCATCATGATATAAAAACACATGCACCTCATCACCAATTTTTGTGTTTGCGGGTACAAAACGTTTTGGCAACAATATACCTTCGGCTCCGTCATCTAAATAAAGGCCAAAATCCACTTCCCTTATTACTTGTAAATTATTGAATTCTCCAACTTTAATCATAATACTTTTTATTGCTGTAAAGGTAGGCTATTAACCCTGTCGGCGGTTAATCCTGAGCGGAGTCGAAGTGGCCCCGACAGCGGTTAATAGTATCAGCGAAATTATACTTACATATTATTAACCACCGACAGGGTTTGTCCCGATAGCTATCGGGACTGTCGGGGTTATAAAACCGCTGTCGGGGTTTATTCAGTATCTTCGCCTGATTTTTAAAAACAATATATTTTGAAGTTTACAGATTTTGGATTTGACCAACGATTGATGGAAGGCATTGATGCCTCGGGTTATGAAAACGCCACCCCGGTACAGGAACAGGTGATTCCCCTGATCATGGCAGGAAAAGATGTGATCGCATCTGCACAAACAGGCACCGGTAAAACGGCAGCTTTTTTATTACCATTGATCAATAAGATCATTACAGATCCGCACGAAGACCACACCAACAATGCATTGATAATTGTACCAACACGTGAGCTGGCGGTGCAGATTGCCCAACACATGGAAGGGCTTTCTTATTTCACATCTGTAAGTTCAATTGCGGTTTATGGCGGCGGCGATGGCAATGCTTTTGTACAGGAAAAAAAGGCGCTGAGCCATGGAGCCGATGTAGTGGTTTGTACACCTGGCAAAATGATGAGCCATATTAAAATGGGTTATGTAAAATTGGCCGGACTTAAATATTTGGTGTTGGATGAAGCTGACCGTATGCTTGACATGGGTTTTTACGATGACATCATGTTCATCATTGACAGCCTGCCCAAAAAGCGTCAGAATTTATTGTTCTCGGCAACCATGCCGCAAAAGATACGGGAACTGGCACGTAAAATTCTGCATCAACCTGCAGAAATAAATATTTCCATCAGCAAACCACCAGAAAAAATCATACAGGAAGCATTTATTGTTTATGACACACAGAAAATTCCATTGGTTAAATTTCTTTTGAAAAAGAAAGATTTTAAATCGGTTTTGATTTTCTGCAGCAGTAAAATAAGTGTAAAACAATTAACCCGTGATTTAAAGCGGGCTAAATTTTTAGCCGATGAAATTCACAGCGACCTTGACCAGGATAACAGGGAGGATGTATTGATAAAGTTCAAAAGCGGAAGGCTGCCCATACTGGTAGCAACCGATATATTAAGCCGTGGAATTGATATTGATAATATTGACCTGGTTATTAATTACGATGTGCCGCACGACGGCGAAGATTATGTACACCGCATTGGCCGCACAGCCAGGGCTGCAGCCGATGGCACCGCTTATACTTTTGTAACTGTAAGAGAACAACGGAAATTTTTAGCCATTGAAAAATTATTGGGCAAACCGGTAACCAAAGCAACCGTGCCTCAGGAACTGGGAGAAACGCCGGCGTATAATACCGCTTCTTCGCACGGGCATGGCGGCAATAAAAAATTCAACAAGCCAAGGCGGTTTCAAAATAATGCAAAGCGGTAAATTATTGAAGTAGTATTTCAATATTCATTTTAGCAAGACATCAATGTTTTCTTTCTGTGCTTCTGTGCCTCTGTGGCAATTATTTTCGCCGCCAGGCGAAAGAATTCGTGAGGCTTCAATTGTATATTTGTAAAAACATTTCCATCAGCCCGCTTTCCACCATATTAAACAGCCCAATTGAATATTTAAATGGCGTATCTACATTTAAAGGCGATCTTTTAAAAAAGGAATTAAGCATTTTTACCTTCAAGGATCTACTGGAGCATTACCCTTTTCGCCATGTAGATAAAACCAAGCTTGATAAAATTGCAGGCTTAACGCCCGGTAACGAATATGCACAGGTAGCCGGAAAAATAACCAAGATTGATATTATAGGCGAAGGCAGGGCAAAAAGGCTTACTGCAAAATTGCAGGATGAAACCGGCGAAATAGAATTGGTTTGGTTTCAGGGCATAAGCTGGATACAAAAAGCAATTGAAGTTGGCCATCAATATTTGGTTTTTGGGCGGCTTGGTTTTTTTATCGGCAAACCACAAATTGCACACCCCGAAATAGAAAATTTTACTGTACAAAAAGCTGATGGTAAATATTACCTGGAGCCTGTTTATCCATCTACAGAAAAATTAAAAGCAAAAGGACTGAATGGAAGATCAATTGGTAAATTAACCTATGCACTGCTTCAAATTCTTACTGAAAAAGACCTGCCCGAAAATTTACCGGAATCAATTATCAAACAATATAAATTCGTCAGCCATTTTAATGCATGTCGGCAAATTCATTTTCCGGCAACGGATAAACATTACCAACATGCCGTACGGCGTTTAAAATTTGAAGAACTGTTTTTTGCACAATTGCGCCTGGGCTTGATAAAATCAACCCGGCATAGGCACAGTAAGGGTTTGGTATTTGATAAAGTGGGAGCACTGTTCAATACTTTTTACAATCAATACCTTCCTTTTGAATTAACCGGTGCACAAAAAAAAGTGTTGAAAGAGATCAGGAAAGATACAGGCAGCGGCAAACAAATGAACCGCCTCTTACAGGGAGATGTTGGCAGCGGTAAAACCATTGTGGCTTTGATGATGATGCTGATTGCTGCAGATAATGCCCGCCTGTCGGACGGACAGGATTTTCAATCGGTGATAATGGCACCAACCGAAATTTTAGCTCAGCAGCATTTCAACAGTATTACTGCTCTTTTAAAAGATATGCCGGTTTGTGTAAAAATGCTCACAGGCTCATCTAAAGGTAAACAGCGTAAAGAAGTTTTACAACTTTGCGAAGATGGCTCATTGAATATTTTAATTGGAACACATGCAGTGATTGAAGATAATGTGATTTTTAAAAACCTGGGTTTTGCAGTAATTGATGAGCAACACAAATTTGGTGTGGCGCAGCGGGCGCAGTTGTGGAAGAAGAATCCCATTCCGCCACATGTTTTGGTAATGACGGCAACACCCATACCCCGTACACTGGCGCTTACTGCTTATGGCGATCTTGATTACAGTGTGATTGATGAATTACCACCGGGCAGGCAACCCATCAATACCCTGCACCGTTCCGAAAGTGCAAGGCCGCAAGTGATGGATTTTGTAAAAGAAGAAATTGCAAAAGGACGACAGGCATATATTGTTTATCCGCTGATTGAAGAAAGCAGTAAAATGCCCGCCCGGATGAACCGTTCGGACGGGGATTATGAAAACCTGATGAAAGGGTATGAAGAAGTAAAATCTTTTTTCCCCGAACCCAAATACTGGATAAGTATGGTACATG
>JANOVD010000025.1:0-5989 GCA_031417255.1 Chitinophagaceae bacterium | reverse complement strand
CTGGACAAACAGTAATCCTTCTATAGGTTTAGCTGCAAGTGGCAGTGGAAATATTCCTGCTTTCACAGCAATTAATTTAACCAATGTCCCGGTAACTGCAACAATTACTGTTACGCCATCTGCAATTGGTTGTGCAGGGTTGCCACAAATATTTACCATAACAGTAAACCCAACACCTGATGTTGTACAACCGTCAAATCAAACATTGTGTAATGGTGCTACAACAAATGCAATAGTATTTACAGGTGCAGTTAGTGGTACTACTTACAATTGGTCAAACAATAATCCATCAATTGGTTTAGCTGCAAGTAGCAGTGGAAATATTACTGCCTTTACAGCAATAAACACAGGTAATATTCCTGTAATAGCCACTATCACAGTTACGCCATCTACAAGTTTATGTACAGGACAACCAGTTCAGTTTACCATAACAGTTTATCCAACGCCGGTTGTTAATGCCGGCAGTGATAAAAAAGTCTGCCTCGGTCAATCGGTTCAACTATCTGTCTCCGGCGCATCAACATATACCTGGAGCCCGGCAATTTATCTAAGTTGTACTAATTGCCCCAATCCAATTGCAACACCTGTAGATTCTATGCGCTACATTGTTAAAGGCACAACCATGGCAGGTTGCCAAGCTTCTGATACTATATTTTTGAACATCATCAGGCCGTTCCAGATGCTGGTTTCTCCAAATGATACTTTGTGCGTTGGAGAATCAACAAACTTAAGTGCAAATGGCGCTAACTCTTATTTATGGTCGCCGGCACAGGGTTTAAGCAGAACTGATATTGCAAACCCCGTAGCCAGGCCATCGGTAACTACCCAATACCGTGTTATTGGCTATGATGCACATAATTGTTTTACCAATACCGGTTTTGTAAATATTGCAGTAGGGCCAATCCCGGTATTAAACCTGGGGGTCGATCTTAATCTCTCAACCGGTACTGTTTTTAATTTCAATCCTGTAACTCAAAACGGGCCCATTTTAAGCTGGGCATGGACACCGGCTACCGGCTTAAGTTGTACCAATTGTGCAAACCCTGTTGTTTCTGTAAGAAACAATAGTAACTACAGGCTTACAGTAACCAATAATTATGGCTGTAAAACTACCGATGACATCAATATTTTTGTTTTCTGTAAAAGTGCACAGGTATTTATACCCAATGCATTTACGCCCGATGGCGATGGTTTAAATGATATATTAATGATTAGGGGCAAAGGAGTTGTAATTAAATACTTCCGCATTTTTAACCGCTGGGGAGAACTGATTTTTGAGAAAACTAACTTCAACCCAAATGATATAAAATATGGCTGGGATGGAAAAGTAAGAGGCATTCCGGCAACGCCTGATGTATTTGTTTATACCGCCGAAGTGATCTGTGATAACAACGTGATATATACTTATAAAGGAAACACAACCTTACTAAAATAATTTATTAGTTGAAAAGAATAATAAAATATAAAATAATTTTTTACCTGTTGCTGGTTGCAAATTATGCCAGCAGCCAGGACATTAATTTTTCGCAGTTTTATGAACTGCCCCTGCTGCGTAACCCCGCCATTGCAGGCGTTTTTGCAGGAGATATCAGGGTAACATCGGCCTACCGCAGCCAGTGGCAAAGTGTAACATTACCCTACCGTACCATTGGCCTGGGTTTAGAATTTAAAAAAAATATCAACCCCAATTCAAACGACTATTATACCATCGGTTTACAGGCAACCAATGATATAGCCGGCGACTCAAGGCTTATGCGAACACAGGTTTTCCCGGTTTTTAATTTTCATAAATCGCTCAATACCGAAAAAGATATGTACTTGTCTGCCGGTCTTATGGGTGGCCCGGTAATGCAGCGCTTCGATCCATCTAAATTAAGTTTTGATGACCAGTTTGTACACGGATCGTACAGCCCGGCCAACCCCACAAAGCAGGTTTTTACCAATACCGGTTTTACTTATTGGGATATTGCTGCCGGCCTCAATTTCAGCAGTGTTGCCGGAGAAGATACCAGGTTTTATATTGGAGCAGGATTGTTTCATTTTACAAAACCCAAAGTTGCTTTTCAAAAACAGTACGATATTGTATTAAATCCCAAATGGGTAATCAATGCAGGTTTATCTAAACCCATCAGCGAAGAAAATAAAATTATTTTTTATGCTGACTATTTTATGCAGGGAGGCGCCAGGTTAATACAGGGCGGTTTATTATTAAGTCATGATTTTATTGAGGTTAGCGAAGATCAGAAAATAGCTGTATCGGGTGGAATGTTCTATCGTTACAAAGATGCACTGATACCGGTGATTAAATTGGATTATAACAAATTGGGCTTGGGCATAAACTACGATGTAAACATCAGCAAATTAAAAACAGCATCGCAATACAGAGGCTCATTAGAAATAACACTCTCTTATAAAGGGTACAGCAGCAACCAAAATTCTTCGGTAAACAAAGTACGCTGCCCCGTATTTTATTAAACAAAATAAAAAAATAACTTGAAATTTTACAGGTTGTAGGTAGTAGCCAGTTCTTTTAACTTTAAAATATTATCAACACCAAGTCTATCGAATAATACTAATGTGAATTTTTAATTAGTCCAATATTTGAGTATTGGATTTTTTTGTTTTATATCTGGACTAAATAAATAATCATTTTATGGCATCTCCCAAAACAATTATCATTGTAGAAACTATTGCGGAATTAAAAAAGTTAAAAAAAGCAAGTATTCCAATGATAGCTAATCGTATTATGGCATTTCTTGAGTAGAGATTCCGGATCATTGTGACCCACCATTCTGTTTTTATTTGACCCACCATTCCGGGATTTTGACCCAGGTTAAAAATTGAAAGTTTTCTTTTTTTTCCCCGCGATTAAATTCTCTATTCCGCGATTTTGACCCACCCTCTTTTGCTTAGAGATCAATTTGTTCCGTTATTGATTCGTATCCGTGCCACGAACCCCATCATTACTTATTCACTATCGCTGCATAATTTTGCGGTAGCAAATCCTCTATGGCATTTATCTTATGGTCGTTTATATTTTCAAACACGTAGGTTAGCCATTGGATGGGATTTACATTATGCAGTTTGCAGGTAGCAAATAAGCTGTATACCATGGCACTTCTCCCTGCGGCTTCATGATTGCCTGCAAACAGATAATTTTTTCTCCCGATGGCTACGGGGCGTATGCTGTTTTCTACCAGGTTATTGTCTATTCTTAAATTGCCGTCCCGGGTATATACACATAGTTTGTCCCACCTGGCAAGGGTGTATTGTAAGGCCATGCCCAGTGGGCTTTTGGGTAAACTGTTGGTTAATTGTGTTTGTAATATTGTGTGCAGTGCCTTTAAAGCCGGTACAGCATGCTGCTGCCGGTAATTTTTTATTTGATCTATGCCGTAGTTATTTTCTGTGCAATGTTTTTCTACCGCATACAGCAATTGTATTTGCGTAAGCACTTCGCTTGCTTTTGCATCATCAAAGTTTCGGGCATCTATAAATTTACGGCGGGCATGTGCCCAGCAATTTAATGTAGTAATGCCTTCCACATCATCAAATTGAGTATAGGCAACATATCCATCTGTTTGCAGATAGCCGGTATAATTTTTTAATGTTTCCTTTGGCCACACAGCAGCACGGCCGGTCTGATATTTAAATAATACCTGCCTGGTTTCAATGTTGTAGTACACCCAATAATAGCCTTGGTGTGTGGTTCCTTTTTTTGTTTTATCTAAAACTTTAATGGGTGTTTCATCTACCCCCAGATATGTTGTGGAGAGTACCTGCCGTTCATGTGCCTCAAAGAGCGGTACAATTAAGTTGCAGCCTTGTTTAAACCAATTATTAACGGTGTTACCTTCTATCGTTATTTTTTGGCGGCTGAGCATTTGCAGGCATCTGTAAATAGGTAAGTGATCAATGTATTTGCTTACCATCAGGTGAGTAAGTAAGGAAGCGCTTACATAACTTTTGGGTATGGGCATATTGGGTAATGCGGCTATTACACGTTTTGCCTGAGTGCCGTCTGCCGTAGGTTTTATATATTCGGGGCGAATGTATTTTTTTACATACAGTTCGCCTTGCTGGTATTCTAAAATTTCTGTTATCTCTTTGCCTACCGGTTGCAGGCCTGTTATATCTTCGGTGGGGGTTAAAATTATTTCTTCTCTGCGTAAATGTGCCGGCAAGGGGTTGCGGCCCGGGTGATTTACACGAACAACGGTTTTGTTCTTCGTATACCCCTGTACCTGTTGGGTGCTTTCTACCACTACTTCGCCCAACTTATCGTTTGTAAATAAGGCAGTTTGCCCTGTAAGCAATCCGTTGCCGGCAGCAGGTTTAAATTTTTCCTGTTTGCCGCCAAAAATAAATTTTTGTAATTCGATGATCTGTAAGCGGAGTAAATTTATTTGCTGAGCCTGGAGTTCTTTCTGTTCCTGATGTTTTTGTTCAGTTATCTGGTAAAGTTCTAATAGTTTTTGTTGCTCATTAACAATAGCTAATTGTTGCTCATACAGAAATTTAAAATCGATATTTTGTGCAGTAGAATTGATGTGCGATATCTGTCAATTATTATGCCACATAACCTCTGCAACCCAATATTTACAGCACTTTCAAGCCTGTACTGCAAATCTTTTTTTATGCCTGACAGATTGCAGAATAACGCCCTGTAAAATATGCTGTAATTGCAGGTTGGTAAGCAAAATGTCAGTGTTGTTTTGTGTGTTGTCAGGTTGTTCAAACGTACCCTTTTCCAACCGCTTTTCATACAATGCAAAGCCATCTTTATCCCATTGCAATAATTTAATCTGATTGCGCCGCCTGTTGATGAACACAAATACATCGCCCAGTAAAATATTTTTCTTTAACTCATTTTGTACAATGCCACACAGGCCATAACAGCCCTTGCGCATATCTACTATTTGATTGTAAAAATAATATCGGTCAGCAGAACTAAGGTGCAACATGCTAACTCACTAATTGTTTTACATAATCAACTGGTGGCATGGTTTCAAAACTAATATGGATGTCATTGGTAAAAGTAATACGCACAGGTGCATTTGATAACAGCGGTGTGACGCTTATAAATTTTCCAGGCTCCTGGGGCTGCAACTTCTTGCGCCAATAATAATAATTGGATGCCTTTAACTCATGCTCCATACAATAATCTTCTACCGTCTTACCACTTGCTTTACACGCAGCTATATGGGTACGCATTAAATCAGACCGGCTTATTTTATCTTGTTCCATAACTACAAAGATGAAATCCTATTTGGAACTGAGGAAGAAGGGGTTGGTGGAGGGGATACGTTTTAAATGTAGCAACTTTATCAGCACCCACTTTACAAATTACCACTTCTACAAATGTTATTTGTGCAGGGTCTAATACGGTATTTACAGCAACGCCTTTTAATGGAGGTTCATCTCCTTTTTATCAATGGAAGAAAAATGGGATAAATACCGGTGTAAACAGTGCTACCTATAATGATAACATTCTGGCCAACGGAGATGTTATAAACTGTTTGATCACTTCTAACAGTAATTGTGTTACAACCCCTGCTGCAACAAGTAATTCTATTATTATGACTGTGAATAGTCCCGTAACACCTGCCATCACAGTTTTGCCTTCTGTAAACAATATTTGTTTTGGAACGCCGGTAACATTCAGTACTTCTGTAACGAATGGTGGAAGCAACCCGGTTTTTCAATGGAAAAAAAATTCCGTAAACGTTGGAACCAATTCTCCAACATATTCAAACAGTTTACTTAACAACGGCGATATTATTACATGTGATTTAACGTCTAACCAGGCCTGCCTCACTTCATCAACTGTAACTAGTACTGCTGTTTTAATGAATGTGATACCATTATTATCTCCATCCATAAGTATCAGTACAGCCAGCCCTGCAATTTGCCCCGGAACGGGTGTTAGTTTTTCTGCTGTTTCAACAAACGGAGGTACTTCTCCTGTTTATCAATGGAAAAAAAATGG
>JANOVD010000024.1:0-16250 GCA_031417255.1 Chitinophagaceae bacterium | reverse complement strand
CGCAGTTTTGGCGAAGCCAATGTGCGTAAGTTTTATGAACAGGGTTTATTAAGATCAATTCCTGATGTATATGCTTTGCCTTATGATGAAATCAGCAAACTGGAAGGTTTTGGCGAAAAATCAATAACCAAACTGATGCAGGCTATTGAAGACTCAAAAAAGCAACCCCTGCACCGCATCATATATGCGCTGGGCATTCGTTACGTGGGCGAAACCACTGCTAAAACCCTGGCCAATGCGGTGGATCATTTACTGCAATTTGCCGATTTTACCGAAGAGCAGTTAAAGGAGCTGGAAGACGTGGGCGTTAAAGTTGCAAAGTCGGTTTATGAATTTTTTCATAATGCTGATAACCTTGTTTTATTGCAGCAACTCGAAAGCCTGGGTGTTCGGCTTAAAAACGAAAAGAAAACTTTGGTAACAGGGGGAGACCTTGCCGGACAAACATTTTTGTTTACAGGCACCCTTACGCAATTTAAAAGGAGCGATGCAGAAGCCCTTGTTGAGCAGCACGGAGGCAAACTGATTGGCACTGTAAGCAGTAAACTAAATTACCTGGTTGCAGGCGAAAATGCCGGAAGCAAACTGGAGAAAGCTAAAAAAATACCAACTGTTAAGGTTATTACCGAAGAAGTTTTTTTAAAAATGTTACCTAGTTAGTTAAAATAGGTATTATATTTATAGAAGCCTTTTTTCAAAAACCAAAACGGGCAGGTTGGCTGGCCCAAATTTACTTTCTAAATCATTCCTGCTATGATTAAAAAAACTCCCGGCGAAGTTTGGAAAAAAATAGTTTTTAACGGCCATAAACAGCTTCGCAAAAAATATGCGGTTTCATCGCAGGGCCGTGCAGCAAGTTACAGCACCGAAGTTTTTAAAGACGGCAAATTGCTGAATGGGTCTTTAACCTCAGGTTACAAAACCTTAAACCTGCATGTTGAAAATGGTAACGGAACAATATATATTCACCGGGAAGTTGCAAGGCATTTCTGCAAAAAAATATCTCCTAAATATAAATTTGTTATTCATGTAAATCATAAAAAGAAAGACAATCATTTTAAAAATTTAAAATGGGCAACTTTGGAAACTGTAAGCTCTCACCAGCAAAACAGCCCTGAAAAAATTGCCTATAAAAAACGCCAGGCTAACAGAACGGTAGGCCTGAAACTTAATGCCACACAGGTTAAAACCATAAAAGACATCATTAAAAATCCTAAACGAAAATTAACTTACAAACAACTGGCTGCTAAATATAAAGTAAGTGAAATGACTTTATACCGCATTAAAAGCGGTGAAAACTGGGGACGGATCAAGTAATGAGAAATTCATTTAATAAAAAGGAATTGGCTTACCGCTGATTCCTTTTTTATTTTCATTAAATTCGTTCTCACAATGCTTTAATATTATGATACAGGCCGCAACATTAAAATTTCTGAAAAATTTAAAGAATAATAATAACAGGCAATGGTTTGAAGAACACTGTAAACAATATGAAAACGCCAAAGCAGATTTTCTTTCGCTGGTTGAAAAATTGATCTCCGGCATTGCAACGTTTGATAAATCTATTGGAAATTTAGAAGCAAAAAACTGTTTGTTCAGGATAAACAGGGATGTGCGTTTCAGTAAAAATAAAGACCCCTACAAAAGCAACCTGGCAGCTTATTTTAATAAAGAAGGTAAAAAGGGAATTGGTGCAGGATACTATTTACATATTGAACCTGGCAGAAGTTTTGTAGCCGGAGGCATCTGGATGCCCGAACCTGCAGTACTTGCAGGCATACGCCAGGAAATAGACTACAATTTTAAAGAATGGAAAAAACTGATTGATCAGAAAAATTTCAAAAAATTTTTTCCTGAAGCTGTAACAAGTGAAGAGGTTTTAGTTCGTCCGCCAAAAGGATACGATGAAAATAATCCGGCTATTGAATTTTTGAAAATGAAAAGTTTTATTGTTTCCAAATCCTACGCTGATAGTGATTTGCTAAAAAAGAATTTTATAAAGGAAATAACCAAAACCTTTAATGCTATGAAACCTTTAATTGACTTTATAAATACATCCCTGCACTAAACCAGGGAAACCGGTTCTAAAAAAAAGATGGCCAGAGATAAAAATCTCCGGCCTTGCTTACCTCTGAAACCACAAGAAAACAGTTATAATTAGCATATCAATTAAAGTTTTGGTGTAAAAAACCATTAATTGAAATATCCCTTAACGATATTTCTTACCGGATTTTTTATAATATTGGAGAACATAGATAACCGAGCAGGCTGTGAAATTACTATTTTTTTAATATTATCATAATTTATTTTTTCAGCTTTACTGTTTTCGCCCATTTTTATACTGTTCCAAAACCTATGAGGCAGGCTTTTATAGTGCCCTTTAACTTAATCATCCGCTATTTTAGATTTTATTTTTAAATGATATATAAACGGCCCCTGTTATAAGGTTGGCAAAAAAACAGTAGTAAAAACTAATAAATGTTAGTTTTGCTGAAAATTGCTGAATGGCCAAAATAAAGCCCGGTAAAAATGCCAGTAAAAAAGATGTGATAACCCAAAAAGCGGCAGCCTTGTTTAAAAAAAAGGGATATTCATCTACCTCCATGCGTGAACTGGCCGAAGCAGTGGGGGTAGAAGCCCCCAGCCTGTATAATCATATTGGAAGTAAGAGTGAGATATTACAGGCCATCTGTTTTAAAGTTGCCAATGCCTTCACTTTATATTTAGATACTGCAGAAAAAACAGCGGTCAACGCTGTTAAAATGCTCGAAAACATCATTCGTTTTCATATACGTATGATGCTGAACAATTTTAATGAAGTGTATGTTGCCAATCACGAATGGAAGCATTTAAAAGAACCCTATTTAAGCAACTTTTTAATCCAACGGCGGGGTTATGAAAAACGCCTGATTGCCTTAATGGAAACCGGTATACTTGCAAAGGAATTTAAAAACAATAACCCCTATGTTGCTGTTTTAACCATCCTATCAGCAGTAAGAGGACTGGAGTTTTGGCAGCAACACAAAAAAAATATCAGCAGCCAGGTTTTGGAGGATGATATGGTTAATCATTTATTAAACGGAATTATTAAATAATTTGTATGGCTGTTCATTTTCATAAACTGAAAGTAAAAGATGTAAAAACTGAAACCCCGGATTGTGTTTCTATTGCATTCGAAATACCTGGTGATTTGATAAACGAATTTAATTTTGAACAGGGGCAAAACATTACTATTAAAAAAGTTGTTGATGGTGAAGAGATACGCCGCTCTTACTCTATCTGTTCTGCTCCCTTTGAAAATGAATTAAGGGTGGCGGTAAAAAAAGTAACCGGCGGAAAATTTTCGGCGTTTGCCAATACAATTTTAAAAGCCGGCGACGAATTGGATGTGCTCCCTCCTACAGGAAAATTTAACACAAAACTCATATCTCATAACTCAAAACAATATGTGGCTTTTGTTGCCGGCAGCGGTATTACACCGGTTATTTCTATTATTAAAACAACTTTGCAAACAGAGCCTGCAAGCCGGTTTACATTGGTTTTTGGCAACCGTGGCCGCAATTCCATTATCTTTTTTGAAGAACTGGAAGGATTAAAAAACAAATACCTGAACCGTTTTAATTTCATCAATATCCTCAGCCGTGAAAAAACTGATGCACCGATAAATTTTGGAAGAATAAACAAGGATAAACTGACTAAATTGAATAAACTGGTCGATTATAAAAATACTGATGAGTTTTTTATTTGCGGGCCCGAAGAAATGATCTTTTGTGTAAAAGACTTTTTAGATCAAACAGGTATTGATAAAAAGAAAATTCATTTTGAACTGTTTACAACGCCGGGAGAAAAAAAATCAGCAATCGGCAATCGGCAATCGGCAAATGAAAACAGCGGCCCAAAAAGTAAAATAACTGTTAAGCTTGATGGCCGGAGCTTTGATTTTGATTTAGGTTTTGATCAGGATAGCATTTTAGATGCTGCTTTAAAACAAGGTGCCGATCTTCCATTTGCCTGCAAAGGTGGTGTTTGTTGCACCTGCAAAGCAAAATTGCTGCACGGTGAAGTGGAAATGGATGTAAACTGGGGGCTTGAGCAGGAAGAAGTGGAACAGGGGTATATTCTAACCTGCCAGTCGCATCCTAAAACCGAAAAAGTTGTAGTTGATTTTGATATAAAATAGCAGCAAAAGCTTTAACAACCATTAACTAACAGTTGTTAGTTTTTTTATTAATTTTACAATCTAAAATATACAGTATGTCAATACAGGATTTAGAAAAACTATTCCAGGAAAGGATTGATAAAGAAATTAAGATAGAGCCAAAGGACTGGATGCCAGATGCCTACCGCAAAACAAACATACGCCAGATAAGTCAGCATGCACACAGCGAAGTAGTAGGCATGCTGCCCGAAGGCAACTGGATAAGCAGGGCACCATCTTTAAAACGCAAAGCCATACTTATAGCAAAAGTACAGGATGAAGCCGGCCATGGTTTATACCTGTATTCATCTGCCGAAACCCTGGGCAGCTCCCGGGATGAAATGATTGCAGACCTGCTCAGTGGTAAAGCAAAATATTCATCCATTTTTAATTACCCATCATTAACATGGGCCGATATGGGTGCCATTGGCTGGCTGGTTGATGGTGCCGCTATTTTAAACCAGGTGATGTTATGCCGCACTTCATACGGGCCTTATGCAAGAGCAATGGTGAGAATCTGTAAAGAAGAAAGTTTTCATCAACGACAGGGATTTGAAAGTTTGCTTGTATTAAGCAAAGGAACCAAAGAACAAAAAGCCATGTGCCAGGATGCGATAAACCGCTGGTGGTGGCCAAGCCTGATGATGTTTGGGCCAAAGGATTCTGAAAGCATCAACAGCGATCAGAGTATGAAATGGAAGATAAAAAGAAAAACAAATGATGAACTTCGGCAGCAATTCATAGATATGGCTGCAGAGCAGGTAAAAGTTTTAGGTATGACATTGCCCGATGATAAATTAAAATGGAATGAGGAAAGAAAGCATTACGATTTTGGTGAAATAAACTGGGATGAATTCTGGAATGTAGTAAAAGGAAACGGCCCATGCAATAAACAACGCCTGGTTGCCCGCAACAAAGCACATGATGAAGGCGCATGGGTTAGGGAAGCTGCTATAGCTTATGCGGGGAAAAGAAAAGCCTCCCCAAACCCCTCCAAAGTAGGGGCTTTAGAAGCAGCATGATTATTTTAAATCTCTTTTATGAAAATAGAAATTAAGAAATTTTATTACGGCGATATACCCGATGATAATGCCGGAGGCAATGAATTAAAAGACTCCAAAATCCCCCCTTTGGGGGGTGGGGGGGCCTGGCCGCTTTGGGAAGTTTTTGTTCGTAACAAACAAGGCCTTGATCATAAACATGTAGGCAGCCTGCATGCCGCTGAAGCAGTTATGGCTATTGAAAACGCAAGAGATGTTTATACCCGCAGGCAGGAGGGCATTAGCATTTGGGTTGTTGAAAGCAAATACATCACTGCTTCAAATCCTGAAGAAGCCGGAGAGCTTTATGAGCCGGCAGTTGACAAGATTTACCGCCATCCTACTTTTTATGATTTACCTGATGAGGTAGGACATATGTAAAGGCCTCCCCTCCCAATAGCTATCGGGACCAAAGGAGGGGCTTATGGAATTTGATTATTAAAAGCCCTCTTATAAAATGCACGAAACAGAGTCTTCAAAAATTGAGAAGAATTTTACAGAATCAGAGTCTTTAAAAGTCCCTCTCCGGGAGGCCTGCCAGGATGACCCGGTCGGACGGGGATTTAGGGAGGCCTATGTACTTCATCTTGCAGACAGTAATTTGATTCTTGCCCAACGAAATGCAGAATGGTGTGGCCATGGGCCAATACTGGAACAGGATATTGCCATAACCAATATTTCACTTGACCTGCTCGGGCAGTCGAGAAATTTTTATCAATATGCAGCACAATTAATGAATGAAGCCAAAATACCGGAAGGCTCTAAAGCCCCCTCTCCACTTGGAGAGGGGGTTGGGGGTGAGGTCACTGAAGATTCATTGGCATACCTCCGTACAGAAAGAGAATTTAAAAACTGCTTACTGGTTGAGCAACCCAATGGCGATTGGGGACAAACCATTTTACGCCAGTTTTTTTTCAGTGCTTATCAATATTTGCTCTATGAAAAATTACAAAACAACAAAGACGAACAAATTGCAGCCATTGCTGCCAAAGCATTAAAAGAAGTTACTTATCACCTGCGCTGGACCAGTGAGTGGGTGGTGCGTTTAGGAGATGGTACTGAAGAAAGTCATCAGCGTATGTTAAAAGCCATTGATGAACTGTGGAGATATACCGGCGAATTATTTATTGCTGCTGATTATGAAACAGCAGCCGGCTTTGATGTTAGTTTATTAAAAGATGAATGGATGAAAAAAGTAACTGCAGTTTTTGATGAAGCAACATTACCAATCCCCCCTTGGGGGGGTGGGGGGGCCGTATTTATGCAAACCGGTGGAAAAACCGGCATTCATACAGAACATTTAGGATTTATACTTACAGAACTTCAGTATTTACAAAGAACATATCCCGGCGCTGAGTGGTAGCAGCCTCCCCAAACCCCTCCAAAAGAGGGGCTTAGAAGAGAATAATAATTTAAAATTTTTTATTTAATCAAAAATGCCCGAAGTAATAAAAACTGAAGAACAAAAAATATGGAAGCTGCTTGAAGAAGTCTGCGATCCCGAAATTCCTGTTTTGTCAATAATTGATTTGGGTATTGTCAGGGACGTTGTCGTTAACCTCTCCCCCGTCGGGGGAGGTTGGGAGGGGGCTGTCATCATCACCCCTACTTACACAGGATGCCCAGCCATGGATATGATTGCCATGAATATTAAACTGGCATTGATTGAAAACGGGTATCGCAAAATAAAAATCACCTCTGTTTTAGCGCCCGCCTGGACAACAGACTGGATGAGTGAAGCCGGAAAAAGAAAATTAAAGGAATATGGTATTGCACCGCCTCTTTCACGGTCAGACGGGGCGTCAGACCGTATTATTCAATGCCCCCAATGCAATTCATCCAACATAAAAAGCATCAGTGAGTTTGGCAGCACCGCCTGTAAAGCGCTATATAAATGCAACGATTGTAAAGAGGCGTTCGATTATTTTAAGTGCCATTAATATCCGTAACTTTATTACAGTTCAAAAAAACATTCATGGATTTATCAATTTATTTAGAAGAAGCCGCACAGGTTTCAGTAGCATTTGTCATTGGGGCAATTATCGGTCTCGAAAGGGAATTCAGAAGCAAACCCGCCGGTTTCAGAACCATGATCCTGATTTGTGTGGGCTCCTGTTTATACACCATCATATCAAAAGAAACAGGGGCTGATAATGCCGACCGTATTGCCAGCAATATTGTAACCGGTATTGGTTTTATTGGCGCCGGTGTAATTTTTAAAGAAGGTATTACGGTTAACGGCTTAACCACGGCTGCACTCATTTGGGTAACGGCTGCATTGGGTATGGCCATTGGGTATCACAATTACCCGTTGGCAATTGTTGTTTCGGGAATGGTAGTTATCACCTTATTTGTTTTAGAACCTGTTCATCGTATCATTAACCGGTTTCACAAGGTTAAGGATTATAAAATACGCACTGTAGAACTGGGTAATAATTTCAACACCGAACTTGAAGATTTTTTTAAGTACCATGGCCTTACATTCAGGTGTATGAAATTTACAAAAGAAAATAACGATGCCATTTATTTATACCGTATCGGCTCACCAAATAAAAACTATGACCTGGTAAGCCAGTTTTTATTAAACCATAAAGATGTGAGGAGTTTTGAAGTGTAAGCATACAATTTTTAATGACTAAATTTTTTAAAGATGTCTTCTATAATATTTGAAATAAAAAATTCGGTTGCATACATCACCTTAAACCGGCCCGATAAATTCAATTCCTTTAACCGGGAGATGGCTTTATTGATGCAGGCAAAACTGGATGAAGCAGCTTCGCTGCATGAAGTACGTGCAGTGTATATCACCGGAGCCGGAAAGGCTTTTTGTGCAGGACAGGATATCAGCGAACTGGTCCCCTCTCCACAGGATGCTGTGCACCAACCTCCCCCTCCTGGGGAGGAGATTACCATAGCGAAAATTCTTGCAGAACATTTCAATCCCATTGTAAAACGTATCAGGAACATGCCAAAGCCTGTGGTAGCAGGCATTAACGGTGTTGCAGCCGGCGCAGGTGCCAATATTGCTTTGTGTTGCGATGTGGTGGTTGCAACTGCATCCGCATCATTCATACAGGCATTCAGTAAAATTGGTTTAATACCCGACAGTGGCGGAACATTCACACTTCCCCGGTTAATTGGCTGGCAAAAAGCAAGTGCATTAATGATGACGGGAGATAAAGTTTCGGCAACTGATGCTGAAAAAATGGGTATGATTTATAAAGTTTTTGCCGATGAGAGTTTTGAAGAAGAAAGTAAAAAGATTGCCCAAACTTTATCGCAAATGCCAACAAAGGGTTTGGCTTATACCAAGCATGCTTTAAACCAATCTTTTCTTAACAGTTGGGAAGAGCAACTGAGTTTTGAAGATCAGTTTCAGCAAAAAGCAGCTAAAACTTATGATTATAACGAAGGAATAAATTCATTTTTAGAAAAAAGAATGCCGGTTTTTAAGGGAAAATAATTAATCAATTATTAATTAATAATTACCATGCCAACAGCACAGGAAGTTGTAGCTCACATGATGGAGAACGATCTGTTCAGCCAATGGCTGGGTATTGAAGTACTGGATATAAAAGATGGTTACAGCAAAATTAAAATGACAGTACGCAAAGAAATGATCAATGGCTTTGGTATTGTACATGGCGGCATTGCATTCTCTTTGGCAGACAGTGCATTTGCATTTGCCTGCAATAACCGGAATGTATTATCAGTTGCGTTGGATACATCAATTAATTTCTTAAAACCCGTACATGTTGATGATGAATTAACTGCTGAAGCAAAAGAGTTGCATCATGGAAAAAGTACCGGGCTTTATCATATCAATATTATCAACCAGAAAAATCATTTGGTTGCACAGTTTAAAGGATTATGTTATCGTACCGATAAATCACTGATATGATCTACGCTTTTAAAGAGTTCATTCCTGTCATTCATGAATCTTCATTCATTCATCCGCTTGCTGCTGTTACCGGTAATGTTATTATTGGTAAAGATTGTTACATCGGCCCCGGTGCGGCCTTACGTGGCGATTGGGGACAAATTATAATTGAAGACGGGTGCAATGTGCAGGAGAACTGTACCATTCATATGTTTCCCGGTGTAACTGTTGTTTTAAAAGCAGGTGCACATATCGGCCATGGCGCTGTTATTCATGGTGCAACAATTGGTAAAAATTGTTTGGTGGGTATGAATGCGGTGATCATGGATAATGTTGTACTGGGTGTTGAATGTATTGTTGGCGCTTTAAGTTTTATAAAAGCTGATGAGGTTTTCCCAAACAGAAGTTTGATCGTGGGTAATCCGGCAAAAAAAATTAAAGAAGTAACTGATGATATGATAATCTGGAAAACTGAAGGCACTAAATTGTATCAGCAATTGCCAAAAGATATGTTTGAGAACTGGGCAGCATGTGAACCATTGAGAACTATACCGGAAAACCAAAGGCCGCAATCATCCAATTACAAAACCTGGAACGAAAACAAATAGTTATTTAGGTATAACTGTACCCCAGATCAGTTTTTCCCCTTTAGCTTCAGCAAAGAAATCGGGCAATTTGCCATCTCCTTTACCTGTAATTCCGCCATCGGGCGAACCAAGAAAATTGCAGCTCTCATCGTACACTTCACTAAAAAAATCGCAACAGGGCATCACAACATAATACACTTTTTTACCCTTGTACTTATATTCAATAACCCGCTGTGGCTTTTCATGGGCTTCTTTCAGCTTAAAAGAATCAATCTTATTTTTCATGCAGGTTGGTAACAGTGCAGTGTTTCCGTTTACAGCATCATTTTTCGTTTTTGCATTTTGCTCAGCAACAATTAATGAATCTGAATTTGTTGTTGATTGATTTGACTTTGTTGAACCGCAGCTCAGCATCACCAATCCCGGAATTAAAAATAATTTTATCATCATGTAATTTATATTTTACTGATACAAAGGTAAGATGATTTAAAAGTTTATTTTCCATACATCAATCATAAAAACAAGTTAACGGGCTTTAATCCTCAAATTTTACTGACCTTTGCGGCAATAATGGAAAAGTCAAATTTTGTAGATCAGATCAAGATATTTTGCCGCAGCGGGCATGGCGGCGCAGGCAGCAAGCATTTTATGCGTAATAAATTAACGGCCATGGGTGGCCCCGATGGCGGTGATGGTGGCCGTGGTGCCCATATCATTTTAAAAGGCAATACACAGTTGTGGACGCTGCTGCACCTTCGGTATTATAAAAATGTTTTAGCCGAAGATGGCGAAAACGGAAGTAAAAATAATTCGAGCGGCAAAACCGGCAAAGACATCATTATTGAAGTACCGCTGGGTACCATTGCCCGTAATGAAGAAACCGGTGCAGTGGAAGCCGAAATTTTAGAAGACGGCCAGGAAGTTATTTTAGTAAAAGGTGGCCGTGGCGGTTTGGGCAACAGCAATTTTAAAACCGCTACCAATCAGTCGCCCGAATATGCCCAACCCGGCGAGCCGGGCACTGAAGGCATAAAAGTTTTAGAACTTAAAGTTTTGGCCGATGTTGGTTTGGTTGGATTTCCCAATGCAGGTAAATCAACTTTATTAAGCAGTATTACTGCAGCCAAACCAAAAATTGCCGACTATGCTTTTACAACATTGGTTCCGCAACTGGGCATGGTTGAATACCGTGATGCCAAAAGTTTTTGCATTGCCGATCTGCCGGGCATTATTGAAGGTGCCGCCGAAGGAAAAGGCCTTGGGCACAGGTTTTTAAGGCATATCGAACGTAATTCAATTCTGCTCTTTTTAATTCCTGCCGACAGTAAAGACCACAAACAGGAGTTTGAAATTTTACACAACGAGCTGGAACAATACAACCCCGAAATGCTGCAGAAAGATTTTGTGATCGCCATCAGCAAAAGCGATATGCTGGATGAAGAATTAAAAACTGCCATACAAAAAGAACTGCCAAAAAAAATTCCCCATATCTTTATTTCGTCTGTAACCGGGCAGGGATTACCTGAATTAAAAGACTTACTTTGGAATACCTTAAACAATTCTAATAAAGTATAAAATCACTTGTCAGCCATTTTAAAATACCTGCAGGAATTCTATGAAAAAGAATTTAAGCTGTATTATTTTTTGGTTGTCCTGTTGTTGTTAGGCATCTGGATATATTTAAATTACTGGCATGCGCTGGAAGCCCGGTTTGCCGGAGGCGGTAATTCAAAATGGGGCAGGTTTTTTGGATACTACCTGTTATACCTCATTCCTTTTGCTACAGCTTTTTTTCTGCAATTGCTGTTTTATAAAAACTGTAATTATTATCAAAGCGGCTGGTTCTGGATCATCCTGTTACTTGCTCCTGCTTTTTTTTCGTTCAGGGTAAATTTCGATTGGCACCTAACATACATAAAAGGTATCTGGAGCGGCGATGCTCAAATATTCTGGCTGCGCAGTTTAAACTGGGTAGTACGGGTGTTTGTTGTATTGATTCCGGTATTTATTATCTGGTGGATAAAAGATAAAAGCAACCAGCCTTTTTACGGCACCGCCGCATTAAAAGATATAAAGCCTTATTTGATCATGCTGTTGATCATGGTACCGCTGATTGCATTGGCCAGTACACAAAAAGATTTTTTGCAAATGTATCCCAAAGCAAATTTTATTGCGCAGCTTGATCTGCCAACAAAAAGATGGCATTATATTTTTTATGAACTGTGTTATGGTTTTGATTTTGTAAGTATTGAGTTTTTCTTTCGTGGGTTTTTAATTTTATCTCTCTTAAAAATATGCGGACCACATTGCATAATACCGGTAGCATGTTTTTACTGCACCATTCATTTTGGCAAACCGCTGGGCGAGGCCATCAGCAGCTTTTGGGGCGGATTACTTTTAGGCATCATCAGTTACAACACACAAAGTATTTTGGGCGGATTAATAGTACATTTGGGTATTGCCTGGTTAATGGAAACCGGCAGCTGGCTTGGTTTACTGTTTAAAAAATAGCCGATGCACACAAAATGCCTTTTTTGCGGCAACAGTATTCAACTGGTTTTTGTGCATGGCCATTATCAATGCCCGGTATGTAAAACCAATGCATTGCCCTGTTGCGATGGCGACAACTGTGATAATTTGTTTATAACAAAATCAGCTACCCGGGATAAACAGGAAGAAAGCGTTAACAGTTAATGAAGCAGCAATAGAATAGAAAAAAGCATCTTACTATATTAACTAAACCATGGTTGGTATTTAGTTATTGTATTTACAGAAATTCATGTTTAATTTCAGGAGATCAAATAATGAAAAGACTTTTTGAAATATTGTTATCGTTTTTTTTATCCGTTTCACTGTGCTCCTGCCCTTACAGCTCGGCTTATAATATCGACGAAACACCTTACATTTTAGTAGAGGATGCATTGCTCGGCAACTGGATAACTTATATAAAAAAACCAAACAACAGCCGTGAAGAAGCTGTTTATCTTAGCTTAAGTAAAAAAACAGACACTGAATATAATATTTCATTTACCGGAAATATTGAAGAGCTCCGGCCCTTCAGGGTTATTACTTCAGATTCGTTAACCGGAACTGCTTTTATGAGCATTGTGGGCGATAACCGGTTTTTAAATATCAAAATCAATTCACGCATTTATATTGCCCAGTTAAAAATGAAAGACGACAAACTTTCATTGTTGCCGCTTGCCGAACACTTTACCGCTAAAATGATCCTTAACAGTGAAGCGCTGCGTAATTCAGTTGACTTTCATTACAAAACCCGTATTCATCCCATACTGGATGTTGATTTTTGTTTACGTGATATGGTAAAAATAAAATGACATTTTCATTACTCTCTTTCTTTGCTTTTATATTTTAGTTGTAATTGAAACAGTTGCAAATCATCTGTTATTATGTAAATTGCCTGTTCTAAATAAATGATTGCATGCAAAGAAGCAAAATAGCCGGCATAGGTTACTATGTTCCAAAAAATGTTTTTACCAACGATGATCTAAAAAAACACATGGACACTTCCGACGAGTGGATACAGGAACGTACCGGAATTAAAGAAAGGCGTTACGCAGACCGAACCGGCGAAACAACAACTACCATGGCTGTTGAAGCAGCTAAGATTGCCATTGAAAGGGCTGGCATTACCCCACAGGATATTGACTTTATTGTTTTTGCAACCCTTAGTCCCGATTATTTTTTTCCGGGTTGTGGTGTACTGTTACAGCGTGCTTTAAAAATGAAAGAGATTGGCGCTTTGGATGTACGTAACCAATGCAGTGGCTTTGTGTATGCTTTATCGGTTGCCGATCAGTTTATTAAAACAGGCATGTATAAAAACATTTTGGTGGTAGGCAGCGAAAAACATTCTTTCGGTCTTGACTTTAGTACAAGAGGAAGAAATGTAAGCGTGATTTTTGGCGATGGTGCTGGTGCTGTTGTGTTACAACCAACACATCCTTCGACAGGCTCAGGAGGACAAGGTATTTTAAGCACACATTTGCACAGCGACGGAGAAAGCGCAGAAATATTGGCAATGTACAACCCGGGTACACATGCCAATCATTGGGTACCGCAGCCGGTTGCCCAATTTGATGATGCTGAAATGGGACAAATGTTTATGAGCCATGCAATGATTGACGAAGCACAGAATTTTCCGAATATGGATGGCCCGGCAGTTTTTAAAAAAGCCATTGTTAAAATGCCCGAAGTTGTGGAAGAAGCATTGGCAGCAAATGGATTAACCACTGCCGATATTAATATGCTGATACCGCACCAGGCCAATTTACGCATTGCCCAGTTTGTGCAACAAAAATTAAAATTAAGAGACGACCAGGTGCATAATAATATTCAAAAATATGGCAACACCACGGCAGCCTCTGTACCCATTGCGCTTTGCGAAGCCTGGGAAGAAGGAAAAATTAAAGAAGGTGATCTGGTTTGCCTGACCGCATTTGGCAGCGGTTTTACCTGGGCGGCTGCTTTAATACGTTGGTAAAACATTAACCATTGTTTTGATTATACAATTAAAGTATTAGCTATTATTTTACTAATTTCATTGTTTAAATTACTCAATCATGAAACAAAAAATTTTATTGATCCTGTTCTTTGCCTTTTTAGGTATCGGATCATTTGCACAATGCACCGTCGATATTTTTATTAACGGCATTAAAGCCGGGCAAATTATTTTGAAAAAAGATCAAAATTCAGGAGGCCTCTCTTATAAAAAATCTGTTTATAAAAATATTGACCGTTTAACTATAGAAATACACGGCAAATCGGTTGATGGCGGGTATTACAGAAAAGTACATGTAATTGGAGATGATGTAAAACCAATGCTGATTGCATCAGAAACCCCGGGAGCAGTTGGACAGTTTGTTTTAACAAATAAAGAAATTATTAAAAGACTGAAAAAAGGAAAGCCAATAACCATGTATGTAGAAAAAACTCCAGCCAATACTAAAAGCAAAGAGGCTGTATCAAAAGTATATTTAGGCACACTTACCAGGGAAAAATAATTCATGCACCGGAAATTTATTTATTTTATTAACCCCATTTCGGGCACCGGGGGTAAAGCCCTGTTGCCCGGGATCATTAAAAATAAAACTGCTCAAAAAAATATTCCTTTCGAAATTTTGCCTACCAATGCAGCAGGTGATTATGCCTGGCTGCAAGAAAAAATAACTTCCGAAAAAATAACCGATATTATTGTTTGCGGTGGCGATGGCACTGTAAATCAAATTGCAAATGCGGTAATGGGCAGTGCTGTAAATATTGGCATTATACCCATGGGCAGTGGCAACGGGCTTGCATTTGCAGCAAAAATTCCGAAAAGAATTCACCATGCATTGGATATTATTTTTGCCGGCAATGCCGTTTTTGTCGACAGCTTTTATATCAATAAAAAATTCAGTTGCATGCTTTGCGGCCTGGGCTTTGATGCACAGGTTGCCCACGATTTTGCCAAACAACAAAAACGTGGACTGATTACCTATGTAAAGCAGTCCATCAAAAATTTCTTTTCTGCCAAACCATATCCGTTTGAAATAATCATTGATGGTAAACCCATAAACACAGAAGCCTTTTTCATCAGCATTGCCAACAGCAACCAGTTTGGTAATAATTTTACCATTGCTCCACATGCCAGTTTACATGATGGCCTGCTTGATATTGTTGTGGTAAATAAGATGAGCAAGTTGCGTATGATATGGGCCATTTTAAAGCAGATCAGCATTGGCCAGGTTCGTTTATATGAAGAAATAAAATATCACCGAAATGATATTAACTACTTTCAAACCAAAAAACTAACGATAAAAAATCCACAGCTTGCACCACTGCATATTGACGGAGACCCGGCCGAAACCGCTGCAGCATTTGAAATAGAAATTATTGAAAATGCATTTAAATTGCTGATGCCGTAAATACTATTGCAACAATTCTTTAATCATCTTTAATGAAGCCTGGTTGTAAGCATTGTTAAACGATTCCTTTACATCCCTTTTTTCCCTGGCAGTTAAATGAAAATTAAGTGCAGCACCTTTTTGCTCGGATTTGGGTACGTACATAAATGAAATACGCTGTAACAACGGGCCAAAATCTGCCTGCATGTAACTGTACTGATCTGTTTCTGAATAATCCTGCAGCTTGTACCAATTGTGCTGCAACATTGTTCCCGGTTTTATCAGGAAGTCGGTAACAGCGCCGGTTTCAAAAGGCTCCTGCCAGTTATCCTGCAAGCGGTCTCTCATTTGCAGGATAATTACTTTACCTGTATTTTCTTTCAGCCAGTCTTTAAAATTTTCAATAAACCGGAGTGTGGTTTCCAATCCATAATTATCCCGCAGGCCTGCATCCATCACATCAATAACCGGGTTGCTGGGCAACCACACATTTGGCAATACATACGGAAAGGTTGCATTCATACGAAGTGCGGTCAGCAAACGTATATTTAAAGGATCCTGTTTTGCAAACATGGCTGTAAAATCAACAGCATCGGGGCTGGCCTGTGCATCGCCGGCAGCAATTACAGGTTTCATCAT
>JANOVD010000023.1:0-1587 GCA_031417255.1 Chitinophagaceae bacterium | reverse complement strand
TCGAAGGCACGAAGTAGAAAAATGCTTCGCATTTTCCTTTGTGTCTTCGAGTCTTAGTGGCTAAATTCAATTTTTGTAAAAAATTGTTTATCAACCTTTAAAAATACTTGTCATTAGCAGCTTGTCGAAGGCGGGTTATGCAATAAAATCTTTCTTTAAAGTTTCACCGCCTTCGACAAGCTCAGGCTGACATACTTTATTAACCAAACATCGAACTTTACTTTTTCTCTGTCAATTTTAAATTAGGAAAGCCCGAAGCTATCAGCATAATAACCGTACAGCCAACCATCAGGTACAAACTGAACAATTTTTGAGGGCAATAATTATTATAGCAGGAACCAAAAAGAATAAATGTTTTAATGGCATAAGCTACTGTGAGTGCACAGATAAAAAGATTGGCTCTTTTAGCCCAAACTTTAGGCAGTAACATAAATGTCAATGTTATGGCTCCAAAAAAAACTAAAAATTTTCCGGGCTTACCATATTCGTTACCAAAACTGTAAAAGCCGGTAAATGTTCTTTCAGTTTCATTTACAATTTGAGGATCTGCAAAATATACCCATGGCAAAAAGCAGGATATAATCAGTGTTATGCAGGCTACAATGCCAATCCAGTGAAGGTATTTTACAAACATATTTTTAAAATAAAAACGTCATTGCGGTTAAAGTGAGCAAATCCCTTTTTGCAATGACGTAATTAAAATTTGAGGTCCCGACCGGATTCGAACCGGTGTAGAAGCTTTTGCAGAGCTTTGCCTAGCCACTCGGCTACAGGACCAGATATAAAATCAAAAGTAAAAAATCAAAAACTCAAAAAAGCGAAACTAATTTTCATTTCATTTTTTATCCCGATATTTATCGGGACAAAAATAAGGTAATTTTAAAGAAAATTACACAACCCTGATTCTAAACCAAAAAAATATGAGCCGGATAGCCGAATCTGAATTGATCATTAATGAACGTGGTGCGGTTTATCATTTAAATTGCCGGCCCGAAGAAATTGCCACAACCATTGTTACGGTTGGTGATCCGGACAGGGTTGGCGAAGTAAGCAAACATTTTGATAGCATAGAATTTAAGAACAACCACCGTGAATTTGTTACGCATACAGGCTTCATCGGTAAAAAAAGGATCAGTTGCGTAAGTACCGGCATTGGCCCTGATAATATTGATATTGTGTTGAACGAACTGGATGCCCTTGTTAATATTGATTTTGAAACCAGGGTCATTAAAGAAGAGCTTACACGTTTGAACATTATCCGCTTTGGCACATCAGGTTCATTACAAAAAGATATTCCTGTAGATAGTTTTGTTGCCAGCACACACTGCCTCGGCCTCGATAACCTCATGCATTTTTACAGAGCTGAAAATAATGAATAAGAAAAACAGATCATTCAGGCATTCAGTAACCACACACAATTAAATTCCGGTAAGGTTTCTCCTTATATTAATATGGTAAGTGCTGCACTGATAAAACATTTTACACAAAACTATCACCAGGGCATTACTGTAACCTGTCCGGGTTTTTATGGCCCCCAAGGCCGGATACTGAGGCTGGGACTGGGTTACCCGATGCTGATTGATAACC
>JANOVD010000022.1:0-1713 GCA_031417255.1 Chitinophagaceae bacterium | reverse complement strand
GCACAAGACCGCAACGCGCGGCGCGTCGATGCGGCTGCAGTTTCAACTGGGCGGGAGAATTGCATGGGCCAGAATTTCGATCAGTCGCGGGCACGCCACGTGGCGGCAATGGATCGCATTCGCAAGAGTGCAGCCTTGGCCTCGTTGCTGGCCATCGGCCTGACGCTGTTCGCGAGCGGCCAGGCACAGGCGGCCATTGTTTGCGAGCGCCAGATCACGGCCGACGTGGTCGCGTTCGACAAGCCGCTGATGTACAACCGCCTCGGCGCTGGCAACGTCAACGGCATGATGTATGCGCTCAAGCGCGACGTTATCAACGAGTCGAGCAAACTGCCACTCACAGCAGGGGGTGCGGCCACGCCAGGCAATGTCGACCTGCGCCCCGACAAGCGGCACCGCCCGCTCGTGCTGCGCGTGCGCCAGGGTGACTGCCTGACCGTCAACCTGACCAACCTGCTTACTGCGGCGCCCAATCCGCGTCACATTCCACCCAACCACGTCACGCCTGCAGGCCAGGTCTTCAACGTCCAGGTCGACGAGCAGATTCAGGACCGCGCTGTCGCCTTCCAGGCTGGCGGCATGCAACTGGTAGACACCATCAACAGCGACGGCAGCTGGGTCGGCGCCAACACCACCGACGGCTTCGCCAGCGCCGGCGGCGGCACCAAGGTCTACAAGCTCTACGCTGAGAAGGAAGGCGTGTTCAACGTCACCGGCAGCGGCAGCTTCGGCTCCGACGCCAACCAGGGCAACAGCGCCAACGGCCTGTTCGGCCAGGTGATCGTCGAGCCCACGGGCGCCAGGATCTACCGCAGCCAGGTGCAGGAAGAAGAACTGCGCCTGGTGGCCGACGTCAACCGCAACGGCGTGCTCGACAAGGCCGAGCGCACGAGCAACGGCCAGCCCAGGATCCGCAACACCTGCACCGCGATCAATGGAGCGCAGGCCGGCTGCTACGAGGCCACTTACCCGTCGACCGCCCCCTGGTCGACCGAAGGCAAAGCCGGGCTGCCGATCCTGAACATGATGCAGTGCGCCAGCACCACTTCATGCCAGATCGTGCACTCCGAGATCAACGCCGTGGTGGCCGGCCCGAACGCGGACTGGACCTTCCCGGCCTCGACCTACCCGTTGGAGAGCAAGGGCAAGCGCAACCCGACAGTGCCCAACCGGCTGGAACCCTTCCGCGATTTCGCGTCCCTGTTCCATGACGAGCCGGGCGCGGCGCAAGCGTTCCCCGGCTACTTCAACACCGACCCGGTGTTCCGCTATGTGCTGCAGGGCGTCAAAGACGGCTTCATGATCAACTACGGCTCGGGCGGCATCGGCTCCGAGATCATCGCCAACCGGCTCAGCGTCGGCCCGATGCACGACTGCCTGAGCTGCGCCTACGAAGAGTTCTTCCTGACCTCGTTCACGGTCGGTGACCCGGCCTTGACGGTGGACGTGCCGGCCAACCTGGGCCTGGAATCGATCCTGCCCGGCCAGACGCCACCCCCCGGCACCCAAGGCCCGAAGGCCAACTACGTGATCGGCGCCGAAGACCCGTCCAACGTGCACCACAGCTACATCGGCGACTTCGTCAAGTTCCGCAATACGCACATCGGCAAGGAGCAGCACGTCTTCCACCTGCACAACCACCAGTGGCTGTACAACCCGAACGACGACAACTCGAACTACCTCGACGCGCAGGGCATCGGCCCGGGCTCGGGC
>JANOVD010000021.1:0-1896 GCA_031417255.1 Chitinophagaceae bacterium | reverse complement strand
GTCATCGGGTACGCCGCCAAACAGGGAGAACATATTGTGACCCGTCATCTGTTCGGCCAGCATTTCGACCGCGATTGGTGCGAGGAGAATGGAGGTCAGTTTTACGAGCCCGACAAGTTCATCCGGGCCAGCGCAAAAGGCGCGCAAAAGGAAATAAAAACCGGCGGTCGTATAGACCACACCCATGCGGAAAGGTAGTCCTCGATCCTCCAATACCCGTGCCAGATTTCGATTGAGTAGAAAGCTGGGAGTCACCGGAACCGAACGAGGGAGAGCGTCGTCCAGTACCAGATCGTCTCGCATGTAACTCGTTGCCAACACGAAGTCACCGATCTCCTGGTGATTTCGAATTCCCGCGCAATGCCCCACCATGAGCATGGCGTCCGGCCGCAGTACCGCCAAATGATCGGTGAAATTCTTTGCATTCGACGGTCCGACTCCAATATTCACGATGGTCATTCCATTGTTATCCGCCTCACGCGAGTGCAACGTGGGCATCTGAACATCGCTGCGTGCCGAAGCGATTGACTGGGGATGCAACTGTCGAAATGCATCCATATGCATTTGGTAATTGGTCAAAAGAACATATCGCTGGAAATCCTCTGCCCGCGTTCCGGTATAGTGTTCCAGCCGTTCTAGCGATAACTCCACCCGCTCAGGGCCAAACAGAAAAACCTTCTTTAGCGTTTGATCAAAATTGGACTCATCGATCGCGGACAATAGGGACGGTGAGTGCAGATCGATCCGCAATTGCGAAGGAGTAATCTCGATTTCAGCCCCGCGCTGAGCCAATTTCAAGAGTTCTCGACGCAGATACCATCGATAGGCAGTCGGTCGCGCAATCTTGCCGGATATTGTTGGATTATGTTTGGACCAATGTCGGAGAACGGTGACTTTGGAATATCGCCCCTCTGCGTAATGCTGCTCCATCCTGCTACAGGCTTCGTCAATTGCGGCAGGGAGTCCATCCGGTGAGGCTGGCGAGATCCTATAGGCATCCGACACTAGTGCGCTCCGGTTCGATTGGTCGAAGCGAAAGCCAAAAACAACCGTTCAAGTTCCAGATAGTACTCATTCTCCGCTAGCTCTTTCTTTCGAGAACGCAGCGACTCTATCTGATCGGCAATTGTGTCACATTGTGCTCTTTGTTCTGCGGTTCGCAAATCCGGTTTGCCGAAACGGAATGCGATCATCCGACTTGCCAACGATCCGTCTAGCTTAAGGCCATTGGCAGGTGCTTTGACAGGTCGGGCTCCGCGATAAAATACAGCGGGTGTGCCTCGCGAGTCTCCGTTGTCGTCCAATAACGCTTGTTCGGATGCCAAACGGCCCTCATCTTCATAAAACTGTGCGACACGATTCGAAGCGGCAAGGAACGCCTCCAAAATGGAAACGCAATCATCGTGATCGAGGTCTGCAGAGGGATCGGTTATCGATTTGGAAAGGTACTCACCGAAGCGAGCGTAATTCTGTTCCGCTCCGCTCTTTGTTGCTGTAATCACAATCCTGTTTTCGCCCGACAAAGCATTGAGGAACGGCCCACTACTTGATGATCCGTCAATGATGAGCCATCGTGATTTGACGGAAGAAATCGCTTTCGCCATGGTTTCCGACGAAATGTCTGGCCCTTTTAGATTGAACTTCGCTCCCTTGCGATCGTTCGTTCCGTGACCAATCAGTACCAACCAACGTTCCTGGATGGGCTCCTCCGCAGTGCGCGTTGGTTCGTCTTTTTCAATCCAGTCAAGGATCTGTTGTCGTTGATCTTTTCCAACGGACTCCGCCGCATCGGTGCCATCGAGAAGCAAGAAATCTTCCGACTGAAAGGCCGAACGCCATCGTTCCGCCGATTCTCGAAAGGCCTTGCCAAACTCTTCTTCGCCAGCAGCGCCGACG
>JANOVD010000020.1:0-3057 GCA_031417255.1 Chitinophagaceae bacterium | reverse complement strand
GATGAAATAAGCGGCCCTTATTGCACGGCCGGTGAAAGTAACTGCCCACCGGAAGATTCCGGGGGTACATCAGGGTATGACCATCTATTAGAAGTATTTCGCACTCCACGGCATCCTGAGAAAGGCTCTTTCCTGTTTTGTGCGGCTACTCCAAAAAATAAAAAATAATCCTCTGTAATCCTTATAAACACTCAATTGTTGTTTTTGGCTTGGGTGTCTCAAGAGGTTTTTTAGGGGTTTTGGGTGTAGTTTTGGCAGTATGTTTATTAGGCACAAACCCAACAAATCTGGGAGCACCAGTATTTTAATTGTAGATAAAAGCAGTGGTAAGTATAAAGTTGTTAAAACAATCGGTAGTTCATCGGATATTTTTGAAATAGGACTGCTTTGCCAAAAAGCACAAAAAGCAATTTTGGCATTAAAACAACAAACAGCATTACCCTTTAATCAACTCCAAGAGCTACAGTTTGTAGATAGTTTTACTAACTATATCCACACCTTAAACCTGGTAGGCCCTGAGTTATTGTTAGGAAAAATATTTGATGAAATTGGGTTTAATAAAATAAAAGATGAGTTGTTTAAACACTTAGTCATTACCCGATTGGTGTATCCTGTAAGTAAGCTAAAAACGGTTGATTACTTATTTAAATACAAAGGCATAGAACTCAGTGTTTATAGCATTTATCGCTATTTAGACAAGCTTCAGCAACATCAAATTGACAGTATTAAACAAATTAGCCTTGACCATACTTTACAATTATTTGGCAATAAAATAGCGATTGTTTTTTACGACGTTACCACACTTTATTTTGAGGCAAAAGATGCCGATGATTTTAGAAAAACGGGATTTAGTAAAGATGGTAAACACCAACAACCACAAATCGTATTGGGGTTGTTGGTAAGCGAAGGCGGGTATCCGTTAGACTATGATATTTTTGAAGGCGACAAATATGAAGGCGATACCTTGATACCCGTTATTGAGCATTTTGTAACCAAGCACAGACCTGAACAATTGATAGTAGTTTCCGATGCAGGATTGTTATCCAACAAAAACATACAAGCCTTGATAGACAAGCAATACCAATACATTTTAGGTGCAAGAATTAAAAATGAAAACGAAGCAATAAAGAAGCAAATTTTAGCCACCAAACTAAAAGACAAGCAAAGTGCTGTACTTACAAGAGAGGATGGCTCTGCACTTGTGTTAAGCTACAAAAAATCACGTGCCTTAAAAGATAAACAAAACAGAAAAAAGGGTTTAGAGAGTTTAGAGAAAAAAATAACAACAGGCAAGCTATCCAAGCAAAATATTAATAACAAAGGATACAATAAATATTTAAAAATGGAAGGTGAAACTAAGATTAGCATTGATTATGATAAGTACAAAGAAGATGCTGTTTGGGATGGATTGAAAGGTTACAGAACCAATACCACTTTGTCGAAAGAAGAAGTGATTATGCAATACCATCAGCTATGGGCAATAGAAAAAACATTTAGAATATCAAAAACAGATTTAGAAATACGCCCCATTTATCATCATCTTAAAAAAAGAATAGAAGCCCACATCTGTATATCTTTTGCTGCTTGCAAAATTTACAAAGAGTTGGAGCGACAATTAAAATTGAAACAAAGCGCCCTTAGCCCCGAAAAGACTATTGATATTTTAAAAACTATTTACCAGGTATCGTTTGAAACGCCATACTCTAACAATGTGTATCAAAAGCTACTAATAAAAACCAATGAGCAAAAGGGGCTTATTGACCTTTTTGAACTGAAAGTTTAGCTTGGGTGTCTCATCGCACAAAACAGGTGGCGGCGGATCTTTGTTTCGCCAGATTGTACCCTACAAGATTTCCATTTAGCCATACAAGGTGCTTTTGGATGGGAGAATTATCACATGTTTCAATTCTGTGAACAAGACCTATTGGATAAGAAGGTATATGGCATACCAGACCATATGGATGAAACACCTGTAATCGATGCCCGGCGGACAAAACTGAACAGCATTTTCAAAAAAATTGATGACCGTAATAGTTACATATATGATTTTGGCGATTACTGGCGACACGAGATTAAACTGGAAGCAATATCCACTGATGAAATAAGCGGCCCTTATTGCACGGCCGGTGAAAGTAACTGCCCACCGGAAGATTCCGGGGGTACATCAGGGTATGCCCATCTATTAGAAGTATTTCGCACTCCACGGCATCCTGAGAAAGGCTCTTTCCGTGAATGGCAGGGGTTGCGAAAAACGCAGGATTGGGATGCAGATTATTGCAGTCTAAAAGAGATTAATAAAAGGCTGGCATTGCTTGCTTATAATTAATCACTTCCCAACAGATGAATTTATTCTTCGCAGCCGAGGAAATAAAAACGGAATAGGCACTAAAATTCCGTTGTGGATGCTTTGGTTTTTATTAAAGGTTTGCAGCTTTTATCACCTTCCTGACAGCCTGCTGTACATCTTTCAAAGTATAATCATGGTATCCCTTTTGCAAAAACTCCTTAAAAGATACCTGTATAGCGGGATCATTCCATTCATATAAAGAAAGCGTTGAAAAAGCATCTTTTGACAGCGTTTTAGAAAAGGCTTCCAACGGCAAATAAGGCGGTGCATAATAAGCAGCGTGCTTGATTAGCTTATTGTACAATGCAGGCTTCAGCGAGCCTTTAAATGCTTTTAAAAGACCATTAGAAGTAATCAGAGATTTCGACCCTAAAACGATCCTCGCAAACTCAGGCTTTCCTTCATCACAAAAAAATACCATCATATATTCCTTAAAATCCGCATCCATGCTATAAAGCAAGTCAAAGCTGCCACGCACATAATCTTCTTTTAAAGTATCAAAAGAAAAAAGAGCTGGCTGCGTTAAATAATTGAGCAACCTTTCTTCTTTACTGATCACTTCATCCATATTAGGGTGCCGATCCCCTGCCCCACCGGAAATAATATATTTTTCATTTGATAATAAATCGAAGAAATAGCTTTTGAAATAAACAGGTTTGCGGTCGTAGATCAACTGTATGTATAATGGGTGTACTTCCTGACTATGAAAG
>JANOVD010000019.1:0-3315 GCA_031417255.1 Chitinophagaceae bacterium | reverse complement strand
GCTGCTTCTGCTGCTGCAATGGCAATGATAAAAATGGTAAAGAACACACCATCCAATCTGTCGTACCATAAATATTTATTGAAGGCAATAAAATTCAGGTTCACACTGTTCAGTATCAACTCCACACTCATCAGCATGGTCACAAGATTTCTTCTTGTAAAAAAACCATACACACCTATGAAGAACAGTGTTGCACTAATGAATAATATATGATATAGTCCCGGTTCAATCATGTTGCTTCGGGTTTACTTTTTAATGCGATAACAATACAGCCTATCAATGCAGCCAGCAATAAAATACTCACCAGTTCAAAAGGCAATGCATAACCATTATCATCAACCCCAAGCATTTGGTTGCCGATGTTTGCAACAGTTGGCTCAACGGCTTTATTACCGGTTTCAACAAATGTATGTTGAGCCAGTTGCAGCATAACCAATGCCAGTCCGCAAAATGCAGCCAGGGCAGCAAATAACTGCCTGCCCAATTTTTGTTTGGGCAATTGTTCACCGGCCTGTTGGGTAAGAAAAATAGAAAAGATGATGAGCACCACAATACCGCCAACATATACTACAATTTGTACAGCAGCAATAAATTCGTATTGCAGCCAGAAATAAATTCCAGCAATACCGATCAATGAAAACAATAAATAAATTGCCGCCCTGAATATCATTCGGGTTGTAACAGCCAGCACCGCACTCACCAAAGTAAGTGCAGCCAGTAAATAAAATATGATCGTTGATCCACTCATTATTCTATACCCGCTCTTATTTTTGAATCGGGTTTGTTTAAAATTTTTGTCAGTTCACTCCTGTCGAAAACACTGTGCTCAAATGTTTGTGCCATTTTAATAGCATCTGTAGGACAGGCGATGATACATAAATTACACATGGTACACAGTTCCAGGTGGTACACAAACTTGTCAATTGCTTTTTTCTTTTTGCCTTCGGGTGTAATATCAAATTTGGTAATAATTTTAATCGTTGCATTCGGACAGGCAAGTTCACAGGCTGTACAACCCGTGCAGGCATGTTCATTGTTCTCATCGTGTATCAATACCACTTCACCTTTAAACCTTTCCGGCAGATTTAATGTATCCCTGTTATCGGGGTATTCCTGTGTAATGATCTCTTTGTGATGCGTAAAATAATAACCGGTGCGGCGCATGCCGATAAGCAGTGATCTCACACCGTTAAAAACATCCTTTATGTATTTTACTATAAACATCTTTCTTACTTTAAAAATGCCATCCTAAAATGGCTATCGCCGTTACTAATAATAAATTGAACATGCTGATTGGTAATAAATATTTCCACTCCAAAGTCAGCAACTGATCAATACGCAAACGTGGGAATGTCCACCTGAACCACATAATCACAAATATTAAGAAAAACGTTTTTCCAAAAAACCAGATGCTGGATGGAATATAATCCATCACATGGTTGAATGCTTCCCAATTGCCGATATGAAAAGGCATCCATCCGCCTAAAAATAATATAGCGCCGAGGGCACACACAATAAATACATTGATGTATTCTGCTAAAAAGAACAAAGCGAATTTCATTCCTGAATATTCTGTATGGAAGCCGGCTGTTAATTCAGACTCTGCTTCGGCCAGATCAAATGGTGCCCGGTTTGTTTCGGCAGTTACAGCAATAATAAAAATCACAAATGAAATGATTACCGGGATATGTCCTTTAAATATCCACCAGCCATTTGCCTGGGCATTGATGATATCGGTTATATTTAAACTGCCGGTCAACACAACAATGGTAAGTATTGATAAGCCTGCAGATAACTCATAACTCACAATCTGTGCACCGCTACGCATGGCTCCCATTAGGGAATATTTATTATTGCTTGCCCATCCAGCCATTAAAATGCTGATGACCATGATGGATGATACTGCAGAGATATAGAGCACACCAATATTCAAATCCCACAATTGAAAATTCTTTGCAAAAGCTATTGGCGCCATCAGCAGCATGGCTACTATCATCGCAATAAATGGAGCAAGATTAAATAAAAATTTATCTGCCCCATTTGGTGTTAACCCTTCTTTCACTAATAACTTCAGCGTATCTGCCAATGATTGTAACATACCTTTTGGGCCAACACGATTTGGGCCAAGCCTTATCTGCATCCATGCCGCTACCCTTCTTTCCATCAACACCAAAACCAACCCCAGTGTGGCAAACAAACCAATTACACATACGCCTGCAATAAGCATTTCCATGATCATTGCCCATGTTGGATTGAATGTTTGGTTCAACCAATCATGAATAGAAGATGATATGTTTGTTAAGCTCCACATTTTGAATTATGAGTTATAAATTATGAGTTATGAATTTTCAGACAACACATTCCTAATTCATAATTTATCATTCAGCATTTTAACGATCTATATCCGGTATCACCAAATCCAGCGTTCCCATCATCGCCACCAAGTCTCCCAGTTTCCCTCCTCTTGCCATGTGATCCAACGCAGAAAGATTTGAAAACCCCGGTGAACGGAATTTGATTCGATAAGGTGTCATCCCGCCTTCGCTAACAATGTACACACCAAATTCTCCTCTTGCCGTTTCAACTCTTGTATAAAATTCTCCCTTGGGTAATTTTAAAACGGCTTTTGTTTTTGCCTGAAAATCGCCTTCCGGAATATTATCGATCAGTTGTTCTATTATATGTATGGATTGATGCAGTTCTTTTATCCGCACCATGTAACGGGCAAGTGAATCACCTGCTGTTTCAATGATCTCATCAAACTGTACTTTATTATATCCATCATAGGGATATAATTTCCTGATATCACAACTAACACCACTGCCCCTGCCGGTTGGGCCTGTACATCCAAAAGAGATCGCATCTTCTTTTGATAAAATACCAACACCTTTCATGCGGTTTTGAAAAATAATATTACCGGTTACCATTTCATCGTACTCATGCACTTTTGATTTAAACAAGCTGATGAATGCTTTTACTTCCTGTTGAAAATCGGGATGCAGTTCCTGCATTACACCGCCGGGCACCATATAATTCATGGTTAACCTTGCACCGCAGGTTTTTTCCATGATATCGTTAATCGTTTCTCTTTCTCTGAATGCATGAAAGAAAGGTGTGAATGCACCAATATCCATCGCCATCGCTCCCCACCACAATTCATGCGATGCAATTCTTGTGAGCTCAGCCATGATGACTCTTATCACCTGTGCTCTTTCAGGCACTTCAACCTGCAGCCCTTTTTCTACCGTTAATGCACAGGCCTGGTTATTGATGTGAGCCGAGAGATAATCCATCCGGCTGGTAACATAAATAAAC
>JANOVD010000018.1:0-4572 GCA_031417255.1 Chitinophagaceae bacterium | reverse complement strand
GTTGCGAAAGTATTTTTTGGTAAGGATGCACCGGGTATCGTCATTCATCCAAACCCAATTAAAGGTAACAGCTTCAGTATAGACCTGAACAATATGGCGAAAGGAATGTACAGTATAAGCCTTATCAATAATCTGGGTCAGGAAGTGTATAGTTCGCAAGTACAGCATGATGGAGGCACTGCCACAAAGATGATAACCATGAAGCAGGCATTGCCGAATGGCGTTTACCAGTTAGTGCTGAGAGGTGAAAATGGAATAAAGATGACGCAAAAGGTTATTAAAAATTAAATCCGATAGCTATCGGATGACTATCTGTATATAACAAATTTGAAACGGAACAATATAGAACTGCCGGCAGGCAGGTTTCTATGTGATTCCGATGATGTCTTAGAAGCTGTTTAAAAATGTTTTTTAAATTCACCATGTGAATTTTCATCGCCACTAATTACACTAATTAACACGAATAATAAAAACCCATTAGTGAAAATTCGTGCAATTCGTGGCATAAAAAACTACAAAGTAGTTCTGAAATTATATTTTTAGACAGCTTCTTAGTAAAAAGAATCATCCTTTAAAACAACTTTAATACCTTATTGCGCCACCAAAAAAGGCACAGCTCATATAATATAAGAGTCTGTCTCAAAAGTAACTTCCCACAAACCTGCCTGTGGGCAGACAGGGTCGCTAAGCATGTTGTCTCTGTGGTGAAATACGAAAATATTCCTTTTGAAACAGCCAGGTCTCAAAAGGAGCCTTTGCCGAATTAAATGAAATGGAGCACCAGGGTTTCTGTTCATCTTTGATAAAAGGGATTGCTACGGGTTATAATAAAATTGTGAAGGGTTAGTATATTTCGCCGGTTTCCATATCAATTTGAAATGGAGCCCAAACTTCATATTTGTTTTTGGAAGTAGTAACCATGCCGCTACCCTCCTGGCTATCAGAAGAAATTACATACCCAACTACTTTAATAAAAAAACAGAATGTATTTTGAATTCTGTATATCTTGTCATTCCCAAGCATGCCATACCTAAACTCTTTCCCATCTGAATAACCCCAATAGTTACTGATAGTTTCACCTTTCATATCCTCCAGGTAAATTTCAGTATTGGTATTTATTTTTCCATAGCGCATTTTCTTTTCCTGGAAATCAATAATGGATGGCCGGTTGTTCTTAAAATCATCAAAGCTTAAATAAACACCTTTTTTAAAACCGCTGTCCTGTAAAACAGGTATCAGGTTCATTCTTTTATTAAATTCTTTTATTTCTTCTAATGTTTTTTTAGGTTGAGTGTCAAATTGTTTTACTGCATTTGAATAATCCAATATTTCAATTAATGCTTTTAAAGCAAATTTAAAATTAGGTTCTCTTTTTTCACTAAATTCTTCATCAATGTACCTCGCTAAATTTTCATCCATCACCATGATCGTATCCATTCTCTTTACAGGTAGGTATTTCCCGTCCTTTCCGAGGTAATATTCCCATTTACAATAAATATTATTACCAACTCCAACCGAATTAGCCATCTCTACCCTTTTATCATTACTTTTTGCATCTCCCGATATCCAAAACCGTTTCATAACAATCAACAATTCAAGACCATTTTGGGTAAAGGAACCTGCAAAATATTCATTGTAATATCTTTCTATTCCATTGGCGTTGCCACCCAGCACAACCAGTTTTCTGAAACTCTTCTTTTTCCCTGCAAAAAAATCTGTTGATGGAACATATCCAAATTTTGAAGTATCATACCTGCTGTCAATTATTTTAATACTTTTAAAAGGAAGTCTTATTTCGGAGGGGGCAGTTTTTTGGGCTTCCAGTTTAAATTCTTCAACTCCCAATTGCTCCGGATTCAGCACATCCCGTTTGCCCCTTTGGGCAAAAACAATCGCAGGAAACAATAAGGCTGTTATTACAAGATACTTCATAGTGCTTTACCCATAAGATTAGCTAGATAGAAGGAAACTTATGTTAAAAATAAAGATACTGTTTTTACTAAAGTGAAATAATTTCTTTTCCTTCAAAAAACTACCCCCAAATTTCCTCTCTCCAAATAATCCTCCTATCTTTACACGACCTCCAAGATTTAATCCCAAATTTTCGCTGGTCATATTTATTAACGGCAAACTGTTTTCCCAAAAAATAAGGGAGGGGTTGGCAAATTATTTTTTATGGCTAAGTACATTTTTGTAACCGGCGGTGTTACTTCCTCATTAGGTAAGGGCATTATTGCTGCATCTCTTGCAAAACTGTTACAGGCAAGGGGTTTAAAGGTAACCATACAAAAATTTGATCCTTACATCAACATCGACCCCGGCACTTTAAACCCGTACGAACATGGCGAATGTTATGTTACTGATGATGGTGCCGAAACCGACCTTGACCTTGGCCATTACGAACGCTTTTTAAACATCCCAACATCGCAGGCAAATAATGTTACCACCGGCCGCATTTATCAAACCGTAATAAGTAAAGAACGTGCAGGCGATTACCTGGGCAAAACAGTACAGGTAATTCCACATATTACTGATGAAATAAAAAACCGGATGCTGCTGCTGGGCAAGGGCGGAAAATATGATATAGTAATAACAGAAATTGGAGGCACTGTAGGTGACATTGAGAGTTTACCTTTTGTGGAAGCCGTGCGCCAGATACAGTGGGAACTACCCGAAGAAGATTGCATGGTAGTTCATCTTACCCTTATCCCCTATTTAAAAGCAGCCAAGGAATTAAAAACAAAACCCACACAACACAGTGTGCGTATGCTTAGCCAGGAAGGTGTTCATCCAAACGTAATTGTTTGCCGCACCGAGCATCCGCTTAATGATGAGTTGAAGAAAAAGATTGCCCTTTTCTGTAACGTAAAAACCAATGCCGTTATTGAGGCCATAGATGCCAGTACCATTTACGAAGTGCCGCTTAAAATGCTGCAGGAAGGATTGGATGTGATCGTACTTAAAAAATTACAGATAAACGGTTATGCTGCTCCTGAATTAACCAAGTGGCGTGCATTTTTAGATAAACTGAAATATCCGCAAAGCAAAGTTACCATTGGCCTCATTGGAAAATATATTGAGTTGCAGGATGCGTACAAATCCATCCTGGAATCTTTTATACATGCAGGCGCCATTAACGAATGCAAAGTGCAGATCGTTAATGTACACAGCGAATTTATTACCGATGAAAATGTAAAAGAAAAACTGAAAGACCTTGATGGACTGTTGGTAGCCCCCGGTTTTGGTAATCGTGGTGTAGAAGGAAAAATTATTGCCGTAAAATATGCCAGAGAAAATCAATTGCCCTTTTTTGGTATTTGCCTGGGCATGCAGATGGCGGTTATTGAATATGCAAGAAATGTGATGGGCTGGGCAGATGCTCACTCAACCGAAATGGATAAAGAAACTTCACACCCGGTAATTGACCTGATGGAAGACCAAAAAAATATTGCAGCCATGGGTGGCACCATGCGCCTGGGTGCATATCCCTGCGAAATAAAAAAAGACAGTCTTGCCCATAAAATTTATGGCACCACCCAAATAAGTGAGCGCCACCGGCACCGCTGGGAGTTTAATAATAAATACATTACCGATTTTGAAAAAGCCGGTTTAATACCCAGTGGCAAAAACCCTGCAACCGGTCTGGTTGAAATTGTGGAGCTGAAAGATCATCCGTTTTTTATTGGTGTGCAGTATCATCCCGAGTTGAAAAGTACGGTTGAAAATCCGCAGCCCATATTTGTACATTTTATAAAAGCAGCCAAAGAGTTTGGCGAAAAAAAAATTAATGTGAAGGAACCGGTAATGCAGGGTGAGATGATATAGAAAACCCCTCCCAACCTCCCCGGAGGGGAGGAGTTATCGGAGCGATGATTGTATTTTTATTTTTTTGGGACGAACTTTTTGTTCTTAACTCATCTTCGTTGTTCCGATAATTATCGGAACTCACTTGTACCGCATACCATTATTCAACGCTTTCAAATTTTATAATTTAATTCCACCTCATTCCTTGCAAAATAAATTCTCTCAAAAATATTATACTGCTGCCAACTCCCCCCTTGGTCCCGATAGCTATCGGGAGGGGGGGCCGGGCCTTAAACTTTCAATGGACGAACTCAACCGTAAAACGTTAGAGGAATTTAAACGCTCTGATAAAACACCGGTAATTGCAGTTTTGGAAAACATCCGCAGTGCATACAATGTAGGCAGCGTATTCCGCACAGCCGATGCATTTTTGCTGGAAGCTATTTATATAACAGGTTACACATGTATTCCGCCACATAAAGAAATAAAAAAGACAGCCCTTGGTGCCGAGGAAAGTGTAAGCTGGAAACATTTTACCAATGCAACCGAAGCCATCAAAACATTAAAAGAAAATGGTTATAAAGTGTATGCCATAGAGCAAGCCGTAAACAGCCTCATGCTGCAAAATCTTAATTTTAATAACGATGAAAAAATTGCTGTTATTTTTGGCAACGAAGTAACCGGTGTTGAGCAGGAAACCATTTTAAAATGTGATGGCTGTATTGAAATTCCGCAACTGGGTATGAAGCATTCTTTAAACATTGCAAC
>JANOVD010000017.1:0-9814 GCA_031417255.1 Chitinophagaceae bacterium | reverse complement strand
TAATTAGGGCTTGCTCATTAACTCAGCAAATTTTACTAATCAGTAAATTTCCAAATTTCAGGTTGTAATATTTTTTCAAAATTATTTTATAACTTCCTTTAAAAAGATATAGTAGGGACACAAGTGCCTGCCTCGTAATTCTTACGAGGTTTAGCACTAGAGCTATACAAGCAATCCACGATTCGCTGGTTTGTTTTAGTTTGGCTTTTATGTTGTCCAATCCATATGCAATTTTTGCCTGGCCAAACTTTCCTTCTATCGGGTTGCGCTCTCCAGGACTTAGGTGGACTGCCACTGCCGTTGAAGGAGGACGTCCCAATGGTTTTGCAATTAGTTTTATCCCTAAGGCTTTAAGTTGTTTCCTATTTTCTCTGGTGCAATAAATTTGGTCAGCTAACACTTCTGCCGGATAAAATCCCAATCTTCTTTTATAGTTTTCAACTGAGGTTAATAAATACTGGCTTTCATTAAAAGCATCCCATGACAGATGGTCTATAAACGTAAAACCCGCTACCATGGATACTTGTAGCTTACTGCCAAACTCTACCTTGGCAGCTTCTTTGCCTCTTACAATAGGGCGTACATAAGGTTGATGTATATTAACAATCCGGTCTTCTATTCTTTTAGTACCTGTACGGTGCATTTGTTCCTGTTGCTGATATACCGTATGCAAAACCATTAAATATTTTTGCTCTTTGGCTTTTAATGGAAACTTGTTGTAAGCCTGTAACAGGGTTTCGGTATGTCCTAAATTTCTTTTTAAATACCGCAACTGACTGCCAATAGCTTTGTAAATTTGTTTCGTTGATTTTCTCTTCTTTTTAGCCGTGTTTAAAAAATCTTTCCTGGCTATTTGTCTATAGGTCCGGGGCTTGGTATCGCCGTGTAGTTTTGAACTATATAATTTATCTATCAGATCCTGACTCTTTTCTCTTGCAGCATTTAGTAGTTTTAAATCTGTAGGGTAAGTAATATTTTGTGGTGCTACTGTGGCATCTGTTATTAGTTTGCCTTTGTTGTTATTGGTGGCTTTTTCTTCACTTGCAGGTAAAGCTGTTGGTTCATCCTTTATTGCAGCAGGGCTTATTACGCTTAAGTTGGAGGAAGATTTTGCCGCTGCATCTTCTTTTATTGTTGTGCTTTCTTCCTGCGATGGGGGATCATCTTTTTGCTCTTTGTATTCTTCGTTTTCTTTTATGCAATGAATGGCTATTACATCATTAATTTTTGAAAGTAATTCTAAACTCAAACGCTTCCTTATCTCTACAAACAAGGCTGCACTAAAGGGTTCTTCATTTGTAAAACTGCTGTACCCTAAAAAATATTGCATAAACATATTTTCCTGAATATGCATAATGGTTCCTCTGTCGGTAAGGTCCTCAATATGTTTTATTATCATTGCTCCTAACACAACCCTGCCACTTATAGGTGGTCGTCCTTCAATAGATTTAAATAAATTATCATAATGCCCTACAATTTTATCCCAGGGTATGGCGTGGGCCATCTTTACCCAACGGTTATGGGTTGTCAGTTTTTGATAAAAGGGAGTCTCAAATCCTGATAGCGTTAGCTGGTTGGGGCTTACATATTGAGGAGTTGATGCACGCTTTCTGATGGCTTTTGCAGATTTTCCTTGCATGTACTTTGCATTTTATTTGATACAACTCAAATATAGTGCGATTCGATAGTTAATGAGCAAGCCCTAATTATGAGCGCAGGGCTGATAGCCTGCGTGATATGCAGATCATTACAGCAGAAGAAAGCGGGAATGAGACGTTGATATTGAGTGTATTATTCCCGGTTTACGATAACAGTGTTACCCAAAACAGCAGTAATCGCCGGTTTCAAAAGGAACTCGGTTTTGCAAACCAGGCGTTGGAATATGCAAAGTCTCTTAATAAGAACGAATATGTTGCATTGGCTTTTTCAACAATTGCAGGCGTATACCGCAACAGTGGCCAACCCGACCTTGCTTTAAAGAATGCTGATATTGCTTTTACAACTGCCATCAGTTCGGGCAATGATTCTGTAAAAATAATTACAGCACTTGAGCTGGGGAATGTTTTTTTGCAGAAAAAAGACCTGCTGATGGCTTATCGTAAATTCAGTAATGCTGACGATATAGCCAATACCCTGGATAATCCCTCTTTACTTTCAGCAGTTTATAACCACTTTTCACGCCTTTATGTAATTCTGGAAAAAAAAGAGAAGGGGAAAGAATATCTTTTAAACAGTATTGAATTGAACAAACAGGCCGGAAATACATGGGGCCTGGTGAAGGATTATATTACGCTCAGCACTAAAATCCTTGATCTTGTACCTGCCCGTAGCTACCTGCAAAGGGCCATGTTGCTGGCAGACTCTATGCAGGACCCTGTATTGAAACTGCAGATCAACCAGATACAATTTGTGCAGCACATGATAAACGATAACAGTGAAAACACATTTAAATTTTTAAGATCACATCCTGATGTAGAAATAGCACTGCAAGGCCCGGGAGAGCATAAATATGAATGGGTGATCGGTGAAATATTTTTGTACAGCAAGATGTACGATTCCGCCCTTGTTCATCTTAAAAAAGCCGAACCTGCTTTTGATATCAACTATAATGTTTCCGGCAGGATAAATTTTTTCCTGGAGCTGGCAGATTGTTACCGCGGGTTAAAGTTATACCATGAAGCTATACAATATTATACCACCACATTACAACTGGTTAATGTCACACTGAATGCGGTACAAAAAAGCTATTTCCTGGATGCATTGCAGCAATTGTATTATCAAACAGGTAATTTTCAGAAGGCGTATGAATATTCTAATTATTTTAAATTATTCCAGGACAGTATAAACAATTTGAATAAAGACCGCGACCTGGTACTGCTGGAAATAGACAATAAGAACAAGCGCATTCAGAAAGAAATTGAAATGGCCGAAAAAGCCCGGGAACGCAGGCATTATGCCCAGTATATGATCATCACTATTACAGTTGCGGCAGCCTTTATTATATTGGTTCTGCTGGGCCTGTTCAAGGTGTCTGCAAATACTATCCGTGTCCTGGGATTTTTATCCTTTATATTTTTATTTGAACTGATCATCTTATTACTGGATACCTGGATTCATGGTTTGACACATGGCGAACCCTGGAAGATCTGGGTCATTAAGATAGTCATAATATCCATGATGCTGCCTTTTCATAGCTGGACAGAACATAAGCTGATTAATTACCTGCTGAACAAAGAAAGGATCCATATAGGCAACTTTTTCTCATTTAGGAAATTATTCAAACGGAGTAAAAAGCAAACTGCTCCTGTTGAAGAAACAACAGTAGCAGTGGAATTGCCGGAAGAAGTTAAAGCAAAAGAATAATTTGCTTTCTTTAACTGAAAATATCATCATCTTATTGGGGCACTAAGATGCCAAAATCAACATAAAGAAATTTTGGCTTACCCGCAGGGTCAGCGCCATATTGATATGCAAATATTAAACAGGGTTTGCCTACTTCCTGACCGTTCCTCTCTGCATCTTTTTTTGTATAAGCACCCATAAAAAAACTTATATCAGGTGCAGTAATTTTTAATGAGTCATCAAAATGTTTTTTCCAGTATTTGAGCGTTTCAATATTAAATCTTACACTTTTGGTTAGATCCCGGGTACCGCCTCCATCATAAGTAACATTGAAATTATTGATGGTGGCTTCAGGATTTAAGGGGTTAGCATTATATATTTTAACCTTATCGGCTTTGATTTCAAAACTTGCCTGGCAGGAAGTAGGTGGCGGGCATAGTGCCATTGTTTTATCATTATAAGCGAAATCGCCATTTTTATCTTCATAACCTTCTAATAAACACGGCTCATTGAGTAATTCCTTTTTGTCTGGTGCGCTTAGGTTGGGATGGGCACTGATGTACCTGGCTGTATCTATTTTTGTAAGGGCACCATAAACCAGGTAAACGTCGGGGGAGGGTTTAGGATTGCCGGTAGCTACTGAATCAATAAATTTTAAAAATTCTTTGTAGTTAAAAGTTACATACTGTGTGGTATTTTCAAAAATAATATATTGCTGGGATAAGAATTCCCATGTTGCTTCAGCATCTGCAGCACTTATTTGAAAACCGGGACTTACTGCTGCAGTTTTTTGGGGTTCCGTAACTTTAGTTGAATCTGTAGCGGATGACTGTTCCTCATCTGCATTATTGCAACTACTTACTACAATTAACAGCAGGCAAAAGTTATAGAAAAATATTTTTTTCATAATTATGATTTAGGTTTATAGTGATAATAAATCTAATATTCTTATTTGGTAAATGCAAGTAAACCGCCATAAATTTTAATTGGGTTTTTGGAAATGCGATAATTATACTGGCGGGGTTAACCAATATTGACCAATTACTTTTTCTGGTATTTCCAGTTCTTGCCTTTCCCTTCTGTCATCCATTCCAAAGCGGTAGCCATTCTTTTGTTTCGGGTTTCTTCAGTTTTTGCCTCTGTTATCCATTCCAGGTATTCTTTTTTGTGTGAGTAAGCAAAATTTTCAAATACCTGTTTCGCCTTTTTGTTTTTACTTAAAGCTTTTATAAAATAATCCGGAACAACCAATTCTTTTTTCACTGTGGTCTTTGCTTTGGAAGGAAGCTTGATCCTTTTATCGGTAAGCATCATGGCTTCTTTTATCCAGGCTGTCATTTTTTTATCAGATGGCAGATCTTTTAGTGAAGTAAGCTTTCCCAAGTGCCCCATGGCTACTTCCGACTTTGCATTTTCAACCAAAACCGGGTCTTTCATCAGGGCTGCTTTCCAAAAACCAAAAACGGCGTGCTGTTTAAAAGCTGCCATACTGCACATCATTTCGCCTTTATAATCAAAATGCGGAAAACTCCATTTCATTTTTTCCTCCACATCCGGGCAGGTTTTATTTACCAGTTGCCGGATGTGGAGTAAAATGGGTTTTGCAAAATCGGCCGATTTTGCAATGTATGCATCAATTTTTTTCTCTTTCTTTATCATAATTAAAAACTAACCAAATACCATTTGCCGTCTTTCTTCTTCATTTTAAAGGTTTCCTCTTTTGTGCCATCTGGGCCAAATGTGATCTTAACTTCTGCATCATCACCTTCAATGGTAGCCTCTCCTACAACTTTACCTTTCGAAAAATATTCCTTAAAACTTGTTTTAAGTTTATCATCTCCATCTGTAACATTGCAAACCATTTTGCTGTCGCCATCTGGCTCAATTGAAGCATCGCATAAACCCTTTAGTTTGCTGTAATCACCGCTTTTGGCAGCATCAAAAATAATGTTGGCAGTACCGGCTGGTGTACTTTGATCAGCACCGCCTCCTTTTTTACTGTCGCAGGATGTAAATATCAATGCGGCAAAAATTGCTGCAGAAATAATTTTTTTCATAATAAAAAATTTTAGTTGCGTAAGTTGAATATAATAGGGTAAAATAGTAAAAATTATTTATTACCGGTATATATTTCATAAAAATAAAAATAAATCAATGCTTTTTTACTGCAGTACACATCCAGTCCCAGGGATAAGGGTCTTTTAACCATTTTGGGGGTTTATGAAATTCAGTGGCCCAGTCGTAATTTATTTTTTTTATGAGCTGCACCTCAAATCCTTCAAGTGTAAGCAGCAACTCCAGTTCTTCTTTTAAATAATGTTTGGTAGGTACATTATCAATATCTGTTACGCCCTGTTTTATGTTTTTGGCCAGGTCAATTGCTTTTTTGGGTTCAGGCAGTTTATCATTTTCCGCATCATCTACATTCCACCTGTCGGCAATAATATTGGTATATAATTTTGATTCTAATGATGGAACAACCAATACTAATTCCCCTCCGGCATTTAAACACAGTGAAAGTGATTGAAAAAAATTAATCCTTTTTTCAAGCGAGTGGGTGAGTATGGCATTGATGCAGATGGCCGTATCGCAGGGTGTTACGGTAAGGTCATCAGCCGACATATCCATCCGGTGGTATTCCACATTATCAAACTCAGTATATTTTTCTTTGGCAATCTGCAGGTTTTTTGCAGAAATATCTGCAGCAATTACCAGTTTAAATTTTGGTGCAAGTACAGGGATCCATTTGCCAACGGCACAACCAATATCTATAATTGTTTTTTCCGGAGATGCCATTTCTTCAATGGCGGCAACTATACTGCCCGATACATCATTTTGCAACACATCAAAAATTTCAGTTTCATATTTAGGGGCAATTGTTTCCCAGTATTTTCTATCCATGTAATTGGCTTTTATGTTTTTGGGTATTAAGCTGAATCAAAAGTTACGGAAAATGTACCCGTATTCAAAAACAAAAATATTTTTTTTGCCAAAAATATCCATCATTAAAAAAATAAAAAAAAGTAAAAAGAAAAAACTATTTTGTATAAAAATTAAATAAATGGAACAGGATGAAAAATTTTCGGATGATCCGTTGGAGAATCTAAAAATAGAAAATGACTTTTTGAAATTAAAATTAAAAGCCCAGTATGGCGATGCTTTTTTTATGCAAAGCAATGCTGATTTACCTCCTGAAATAGAAAATCAGTTTTTAAAGAATATGATGGCTTTTGAAGAGAACCATCAGAATGCTGAATATACTACCGTGTATGAAAAGCTTGGTAAACCCGATTATAAACCGGTAACCGATCTTAACCCTCAGGAAATTACTTTGGCATTAAAAGCACTAACCGGCAGCATGAAGGAGCACGGCATTAATTTAGATATTTGTGATGGCCCTTATCCCGATGAGGTAATTTATCAATTTATAACAGAAGAATTATTTGGGCATGAGATTGAAAAAGAACCTGTTTTTGGAAGCAGTTGGAATTTTATTTACGAAGAATTTCATCCAAATGATAAAGTAGAAATTGAAAAAAATACACACGAATTTTTGCAGCATTGGTTTACCAGGAGCTTTGATGAATTTAGTACGGAACTGGATTATCATTTTATTACCGCAGATGGCAGGCAACTGGAAAAGGAAGTTGTTTTACAAAAAGTGCAGATATTCTTTGATGCATTTACAGATTTTAAAAACGATGGATATAATATTGATGCTATAAAATTTGAGTTACATGAAGAGGAGCGTGGGCTGGGACATGCAGAAGGCATGCTAAAATATGATGCCGTAATGGAAAACGGGGAGATCATACATTACGAAGGGCCCTATAAATTATATATGCAGCGTGAAAATAAATGGTGGAGTATATTTTATTTTGTGATGCCGGGGTTTACGTGGTAAAACAAACTTTGCCAAAGTTATCGAAACCGCTCACTCACCACCAAATCCTTACTCCCTGCTGTATAAATATAAAATCCTTCTCCGCTTTTTGCCCCCAGCTTACCAGCAATCACCATATTCACCAATAAAGGGCATGGGGCGTATTTAGGATTTCCAAAACCATCCTGCAACACTCTTAAAATGCTCAGACAAACATCCAATCCAATAAAATCTGCAAGTTGCAAAGGGCCCATGGGGTGTGCCATACCGAGTTTCATTACGGTATCAATTTCTTCCACAGCAGCAACACCTTCATATAAACTGTAAATGGCCTCATTGATCATGGGCATTAAAATACGGTTGGCAATAAAGCCGGGGTAATCATTTACAGCGCAGGGTATTTTGCCAAGTTGCTTACTTAATTCAACAATGGTTTCTGTAACTTCTTTTTTGGTTGCATAGCCATTTATTATTTCCACCAGTTTCATTACGGGCACTGGGTTCATAAAGTGCATGCCAATTACAAGGCCCGGCCTTTGTGTAACGGCCGCAATTTTTGTAATAGAGATGGACGATGTGTTTGTTGCCAAAATACAACCTGCCGGTGCATAAGTATCCATTTGCTCAAAAATGGATAATTTAAGATCTAGATTTTCTGTGGCTGCTTCTATAACAAGCTGAGCATCTTTAACACCTTCGCCAATAACTGATGATATGGTAATATTAGCCAGTGTTGATTTTTTTTGTTCTTCGGTGATGGTTCCTTTGCTAAGCTGCCTGTCTAAATTCTTATTAATGGTATCCAGTGCCCTTTGCAACTGCGATGGATTTACATCAACCAAACTTACTTTAAAACCGGATTGTGCAAATACATGGGCAATGCCATTGCCCATGGTGCCGGCGCCTATTACGGAGACGGCCCCACTGCCCCCCAAAAGGGGGTTCTTTGCAGTATTAATATTTGAAGAGTTGTTCATTTTATTTGGAATTTGTTTTTTTAAAATTTTATACTGCTTGCTGAAATAAAAACTACTTTGAATTTAATGAGAGCCGAATAAAGAACCAAAGTACAAGAGTGCTCCGATAGCTATCGGAGCCAATGAAGCCAAATAGAATTCCAAAAGCCTGGCTCAAAAAAAACTCTTCAAATATAGAAACACCAGGCTTAAATTTTACTGACAGCACCTAAATTCCTCCCCTCGGGGGAGGTTAGGAGGGGCCTCCTTATTTAAACGCATTTATCCCCGTCACATCCATCCCTGTTATCAGCAAATGAATATCATGTGTGCCTTCATAAGTGATCACACTTTCCAGGTTCATCATGTGGCGCATAACTGGGTATTCGCCTGTAATGCCCATGCCGCCCAGCATCTGGCGGGCATCTCTGCAAATGTTTGTTGCTACTTCGCAGGCATTTCTTTTGGCCATACTCACCTGTTGTGGTGTAACTTTTCCTTCGTTCATTAAAACACCAAGCCGCCAGTTTAATAATTGCGCCTTGGTAATTTCGGTAACCATCTCTGCAAGCTTTTTTTGCTGCAATTGAAAACTACCAATTGGTTTTCCAAACTGAATTCTTTCTTTGCTGTAGTTTAATGCAATATCGTAACAATCCATGGCAGCGCCAATGGCACCCCAGGCAATGCCATAACGGGCCTTGGTTAAGCAACCCAACGGCCCCTTCAATCCTTTCACATTTGGTAAAATATTTTCTTTGGGCACTTTTACATTATCAAAAACCAACTCGCCTGTTGCACTGGCACGCAGGCTCCATTTACCATGTGTAGTTGGTGTGCTAAAACCTTCCATGCCTCTTTCCACAATTACTCCTTTAATATCTCCGGCATCATCTTTTGCCCAAACCACTGCCACCTGTGCAAAGGGGGCATTACTGATCCACATTTTTGCGCCATTTAATAAAACATGATCACCGGCATCTTTAATGGTGGTGAGCATACCACTTGGGTCGCTGCCATGATTGGGTTCGGTTAAACCAAAACAACCCAGCCATTCGCCGCATGCCAGCTTGGGTAAATATTTATTCCGTTGCTCTTCGTTGCCATACTGATAAATGGGAAACATCACCAAACTGCCCTGTACACTGGCGGTGGAACGAACACCACTGTCGCCACGTTCCAGCTCCTGCATCATTAATCCGTAGCTGATATAATCCAATCCACCACCACCATATTTTTCCGGAACAGTTGGTCCAAAACAACCCAGGTCGCCCAGTTGTTTTATAATTTGTTGCGGAAATTCTGCCCGTTGGGCATAATCTTCTATAATGGGCGATATTTCTTTTTTTACATAATTGCGTACACTTTCACGAATCAGTTTGTGTTCGTCGGTCAACAGTTCATCTACATTAAAATAATCGGGAGATTGAAAATTGTCTGTTTTAGCAGCCATCGGTTTGTTTATTAGTTAATCCGTTAATTAGTTAATTTGTTTTTGGGACGTACAGCGGTTCTTTAATCAGCATCTTTGTCCCGATAGCTATAGGGACTCACTTGTACCACAAACCATTTTTGAACATTTATCAAAGCGTAAATAGAAACAAAAATTCAAGCGGTTTATTTATAGGCAAAT